>DAOWBD010000011.1 GCA_030634235.1 Candidatus Omnitrophota bacterium
GCGTATTCCTCGCCCTTCGGCATAAAATCCACCTGTTGACCGTCGAGCTTCACACAACTGGACTCCTGGAACCGGGTAAGAAGCTCTTTGCGGTTCGGCTGGTCCTGCGTGCCAAGCAATATATCCCGGCTATTTCTTCCTTTTCCCTTAAACACCATAATCTCTCAAGAAACATTTCCTGATTCTCATTAAATTCATGGTCTTGCATCATTTCTTCCCCACCTTTTAAATTTATCTATTATCTTGGCCGCAAACGTCCAAAGAGTACTCTCTTACGGGATATCATATCCACAGTTCGGGCATTTCTCAAAATGGCAGCTGCCGTAGTTTAAGGGGCAACTTCCGCAGGAACTTTCCGCTCCCTTTCCCTTTTCAAAAGAATACCCGCACAAAGAGCATTTGATCAGTTCTTTCTTTTCGTTTTCTTTGCCCACTATCATAACGTTATCCATGACAATTGTAAAACCCGATTCAAGATATTCAAGATAATCACAACAAAACCCCGAACCAAACGGATCCCGGGGGTTCGTTCGCGGTCATTTTGAAACCCTTGAAACAGTTGATATTGTATGGCATAATGGCTCCTTTCTTCAATTAAATATCAATATTAAAAAAGGAGCTTACTATGATGAACAAAATTAGACCGCTCATCACGCTACTGGGAATCATGATCCTTTTTCAGAATACCGTTTTCGCGGAAGGCGAATGGAAAAGGGAAATTGCGCTAGGCTACAATAAGTCCAGCGGCAACACTGACAAGTCTGAATTAAGCATTACGGGCGCTATTAAAAGAGAAATGGAACATGCAAATTTCGGCTCGAGCGCCGACATCTATTATTCCGAAAGCAACGGGCAGATGGACTCGCAGAAATGGACGAGCTTAACGCGCTACGCGTTCGACTTCAGCAGCGAATACAAATGGTTCAATTCCTATCAGATGGAAGTGACCCACGACCGCTTCGCCGACATCGACTACCGCCTGCTGCCCTCCGTCGGTATCGGTTATTGGTTCTCCCGGGAAGAAGACTGGACCTGGTCCGTCGAGGGATCGGCCGGTTATGAAATGACCAAGTACCGCAGTAATAAAGACGACACCAACTCTCCCGTCCTCCTCGGCCACACCTATCTTAAGAAAAAGATACTCGAGAACGCCTTCATCTCGGAAGATTTTTCCGTCATCCCGACGCTGGACAACACGGGAACCCGCATCAAGTCCGAGACAGAATTCACAAATCCCTTAAGCAAGGGATTGGACCTGAGCATCAAGTACATCATCGACCACGACACGGAACCCTCGGCCGGCAAAGAGAAAACCGACACGCGCTTCATCACATCCTTGAAGTATTCGTTTTAAGAAACCCTCGTCCCCAATTCAGCAACCGCGGCTGCCGAAAGCATTTCACCTCATCCCAAGATTCTGGAAAGCCTTTCGGCTCACCGCCTCTGATGGCTTTCCAGAACTTGAAGCGAAGTTCGCCTCAAGACTTCCCCGAACCTTGGGTAAAAGTAATACTAGCAGTTCTATGTTCCGGAGGCGTCTTTGAGCGGAATTTGGCCCTGCACTTTTGAGAACGATTGCGGGCATGGAGCGAGAAGGCTCCTCCGGAACATGATTTTCTAACCCAACAAAAAAGGCCCGGTGGTTACCGAGCCTTTTTCATTTTGGCTTTTTCTTCTTCGACCTCTTTTTAGGATCGTCGAGTTCATCATCCTCATCACGCAGGGGAAATTCAAATTTGCCGTAGAGAACGCACTTCTTTCCGCCGGGATAACATCCTGTTTTCCTCAGGCGGCAATCGTCCTCGCCAATTTTGTATTTACAGTCCCACATGACATATACGAATCCGGCTGCTACTTGTCGCCGGCTTCCTGAACATTATCCGCCCCTTTAACGACCCATCCGCCAACAGTCGAAACATCTTCTCCGAGACCTCTTATTGTATTACAACCGATGCACGCAACGGCTAACACCAAACATACTCCTGCTAATACCATTTTTTTCATCTCCTGCTCCTTTCATTACCTTTCCTTAATTAAAGCAACCCACGGAACCGCTCTTCTCCCCCGTTCACGGCCTGGAGAAAGGCGGCGAATTTGCGAGACGGGATGACCATTTCGGTAACCTTCTCGCGAGTGACATCCTCAAAGATCATCGTCATGCCGCGGCGCCCGTCGTCATCGACAAAATGCTTAACATATAGACTGTAGTGTGATCCACAATAGTCCCATTCGACCAGGTCATTAATTTTTGGCATAAAACCCTCCGTTGCTCTGTTAAGTCTTACCATACCTCAAAGGAGCGAATATCTCAACCCTTTAAACCACAAAATTACTCTGTTATTTGATATTAATTTCGGATGTTTTCTAACCTTTTCTCTCGGAAACACCGTATAATAGGAATAATAAGTATAGCAATGTTTATTTTGACAAAACTATCTATTAGGAATAGAATTATAATTTTTACGCCGCCGGGAAAACCTGCGGAAAACAGGATCTGAGTTTTATCCAGATTATTTTAACAATGAAAAAACGTTCCCTACTATTCTTATTCCTTTTCTTCACCTTCGGCGTTTTCTGCAGCCCTCTCTGTGCCGCAGAAACAGGCTCGGAAACGAATCTTGTCAGCCAAACAAGCCTATTGGTTTTCCAACTAAGCGTTATTCTTTTTGCTGCATGGCTCGGAGGAATTTGTTTTAATAAATGGAAATTGCCAGCGGTTCTTGGCGAGATTATTGCCGGCGTCATCATCGGCCCTTATCTCCTTGGACAGATCCCTTTCATAGGTTTCGAAAACGGACTTTTCCCGTTGCAGGAAACCTTTCCCGTCTCCGTAGAACTTTATAGTTTTGCGACTATCGCATCTATCATACTTTTGTTTCTTACCGGCCTTGAGACTGATATCGAAGCTTTTATCCGGTTTTCACTAGCCGGTTCAGTAGTAGGGATTCTTGGTGTTGTTCTAAGTTTCCTAGCCGGAGATTTCTTAGGCATCTTGTTATCTGACCATATTCTTGGAACTCACTATGGATTCTTTCATCCTATCCCGCTTTTTCTAGGGGTGATCTCGACAGCAACTTCCGTCGGTATCAGCGCCCGTATCCTTTCCGAGAAGAAAAAAATGAATTCTCCCGAAGGCGTAACGATCCTCTCCGCCGCGGTTATCGATGATGTGTTGGGAATTATCACTCTTACCGTTGTCCTGGGAATGGCTAAAAGCGGGCACGTCGAATGGCGCCAGATTTCAATGATCACATTAAAAGCCGTCGGCATTTGGCTCATATTCACCGTCCTTGGGCTACACTACGCCCACCTTATAAGCAAGTGGCTAAAGAAAATCAAGAACAGGGAAACGATTACCATCATTAGCTTCGCCCTGACCTTACTTCTTGCCGGGATATTTGAGAAATCAGGCCTGGCGATG
The DNA here is from genome assembly GCA_030634235.1 of Candidatus Omnitrophota bacterium. Classification (GTDB taxonomy): domain Bacteria; phylum Omnitrophota; class Gorgyraeia; order Zapsychrales; family Zapsychraceae; genus 2-02-FULL-52-10. The sequence goes on from DAOWBD010000011.1 coordinate 3,422, forward strand.
ATTATCGGCGCTTATATCATGGGCCTTTCCCTATCTAAAACAGACCTCTCGTTCATGATCCAGGAGCGGCTTGAAATGCTGCAGAAATTCTTCGTCCCTATATTTTTCTGCGTTATGGGCATGCTGATCAATCTGGATAAAATGGCCTCCCCGCACATTCTGATGTTCGGATTGATTTACATCGTTTTTGCTGTTTTAAGCAAGCTGATCGGTTGCGGTATTCCAGCTTTGTTTCTAAATTTCAATTTTAGGGGCGCCCTGAGGATCGGTGTCGGCATGATCCCCCGAGGAGAAGTTGCCCTTATCATCGCCGGGATCGGTCTCTCTTCCGGATTGATCAACGATGAAGTCTTCAGCGTCGCTTTGATCATGACATTTATAACAACCCTGATCACACCGCCTATCCTGGATAAATTGCTCGACTCCCCTAAACCAGTCTTGCGAAAAGAGCCTCCCGTCAAAAAAGAACTCAGGACAATCCGCTTTGCCATGCCGAATCAAGAGACGGCGGAACTTCTATTGCGAAAGGTGCTTGAAGTCTTTGAAGGCGAAGGATTTTTTATTCATAGTATGGCGCGCGGCAGCAGAATATTTAATATCCGTAAAAACCGTTCATTCATCACGTTCACCTATACGCCTCAAGAATTCATATTTGACTGCCTTGTGCAGGACGTCGCTTTTATCCACACCCTCTTCTATGAGGTCATCGCCAATGTTGAGCAATATATGAAACACCTTCAGAGCCTGTCCGAGACCGACAAGATCGGACGGAAGATCTTCGAAACGGAGAACGGCATCAGCGACCACCCTTCGGAAGGGCACAATCTCCTCTCACCGCTCGCGGTGGAAACGAACCTTAAAGGGCAAACAAAAAAGGAAATCCTCGAGGAGATGGTTGACCTTCTCACAAAATCCGGCCAGATACAATTCTCGAAGAGAGATGCGGTGTTGCGTGACCTGTGGGAGCGCGAAGCGACCATGTCAACGGGAATGCAAGACGGCATCGCGCTGCCCCATTCAAAAACAACAAGTGTCGAGCGGATGATGGTTGCGGTGGGCCTAAGCCAGGCGGGAGTGGATTTTTCTTCTCTGGACCAAAAGCCGTCAAAAATATTTATCCTGACACTGATCCCGCAATTGAATCCCCAACCTTACCTGCGAACCATATCAGAAATAAGCCGATTCCTCATCTCTGAGAAAAACCGGGATGATGTATTGAACTGCAAGACAAAAACAGAACTCTTTGAACTGATCACCCAGCACATATAAACTTCCAGCCAGTTCCCCTCCTTAGACTAAAACCGACTGAAGAAAATTAAAATGACCCGTCTTGACCTTTATGAATCGTCTTTTTCCCCTGACTTCGTCCTGAAAAGTTTCGTATAAAATTCCAGAATCTTCTGGTAATCTTCCCCGGATGGATTCAAGATCTCCCCGCCAACAAGAGAGTTGTAGCTGCTGGTTTTTCCCGACCAGGCAACTTGAACATTCAACTCCACCCTTTCCTTTTCAGAAAGCCCAATGACCAGGCGAATGACCGGTTTTTCCCCAAGCACCTCATTGTGTTTAGCTTCAGTCCGGAAGCAGAACCCGTGCGAGGAAATATTCATGACCGTCGCTTCAAACCATGCTCTCGGATCTTCTTTAAGACTGAAATGCGCCGGCAATTCTATTTCAACTCTCTGCGATATACGTTCTTCTTTCATGGTTTCCTTTGCTTTTCTTCCGAATATCCGCCGTTTACATTTCATTCTACCAATTTCCCTTCTACGGAGCAATTGATAAATCTAAAAGAAAAATCCTTTATTTTCCGTCAATACTTCCAGAATTTGTTTCCATTGGGCAACTTTCCAGGAACGCGGCTTGGTATTCGCGGGGCTTGTCGAGGGGAGCGCAAAAACAGGGACAGGGCATTGCGAATGGCTGCTTTTAAAGAGCTTCAACGCCGTGTTCCCATTGCAGAATATCGCGCGAATCAATTTGTATTTTTTCAATAATCCATCAAGGTCATTCGCCTTCACATTGCGGATATTGGAATCAAGCGACCCCTTCCGTGTGCATGAAGCCACAACATCCCAAAGCGCGATACGGTTCTCAAGCAGCATCTTTTTCTTCTGCGCGTAAGTTGCAGGAAGATCACACTTCAAAAGTTTCGCGATGATCCTCCAAAATTGGTTTTGTGGGTAGGCATAATACTCCCCCGCCTCCAGAGACCTGACTCCGGGCATAGATCCTAATATGAGTATTTTTGATTTAGCGTTAATGAGGGGTGGGAAGGATTGCAGGACGGGCATTTTAAAAACAGGTTCGAACCTTCAATGCAATAACGCCGCTTCCAAGATCCATTGATTTCCTTCATTATAGTCATCGGCAAATTTCACCCTACCGGTTTCCTTATTTATGACGATCATAAAAATGAACGGAATATTGCCGGGCCTTGTCTCCTCGAAGAAAACGAACCAATAATCCTGATGGTTCGGAAGATCGGTAACATCCAAAGCGGCCTGAGGCTTTGAAAAGTCGTAGATATCGATAACATTCTTCCTGATGAGCTGCTTTTGAGCGATCACCTTGGATTCCTCCAAGGTGATGCCGTCGTCAAAAACGATCCGCTCATAACTGTCGGAAATTGCCTCCACATTCTCAGTCGTGGCCGTCGCACAGCCCATGACAATGACCAATAAAAGCAAAAGCATGAGACTCAGATATTTTCTCACCGTTATCACTTTCTTCTGTTCAGGCTTCTTGAAGATTGAGATCGCGCGCCTGCGCCTTCGCCAATCCCCAAATAATCACCGAGCACCCGGCGGCAACAAAGCACAGGATCCCCGCAAAAACAAAAGCCATCAAGTACTGCTTCGTCACATCAAAAAGAACACCACCGGCAACCGGGCCTAAAATCCCCGCGACGCCATAGGCGGTAAAAACCCATCCGTAGTTCTGGCCAATGTGTTTCGTTCCGAAATAATCCGCTGTTGCTGAAGGGAACAAGGCAAAATTGCCTCCGAAATTCAATCCCACCAGAGCCGAAGCAATGAAAATTGTCAAAGGCGTCGTAACACTGACCAGCAGCATAAACGTCATCCCCTGCAATAAGAACATAATCATCATTGAACGCGGACGCCCAATAAGATCGCTGATCTTTCCCCAGAAAATGCGTCCGAACGCATTAAAGATCGCTAAAATACCGACGGGCTCAACAAATCGCCCGAAACTTCCCATCCATTCGGGGGCAAAGGTCTTCCCCTGGAGAATAGTCGCCATCATCGGCTTCCATTGACCGATCGCCATCAATCCGGAAGTGGCACCGAAGATAAATGTAAGCCAGAGCATGCAGGCCAACGGTGTGTTAAGCATTTCCTTCCAATCCATATCGACAGCAGCTTTTGCCCCGGCAGCTTGAGGATTCCACCCTTCCGGAGTCCAACCTTCCGGAGGATTGCGCAATAGCGCCGCGCCAAAAACCACAGCAATCGTACACACAATCCCATGAAGCACAAAGAAGGTTTGCCAGCCGAGTCCGAATCCGTCGCCTTCGCTTAAACCGATACCAACCATCAAGATTTGCGGCAAGCTCATCGCATAGCCGTCCGGCGCCGGCGGTAACATTAATACGGAAGCCGGCCCCGCAAAAAATAAGGCCCCGGCGCCAAATCCCGCTACAGCAAGCCCCGTGATCAAACCCTTTTTATCCGGATACCATTTCATACACGCCGCGATCGGACAGACATAAGCACAGCCGATCCCTGCCCCGCCAATAATGCCATACGTTAAATAAAATGCCCACGGCCTATTTTCTTTAACAAGGAAAGCAGCCAGCAAAAAAGACAATCCTAATAAGATCCCGCCTAATGTCGCAACCTTGCGCGGACCGATACGGTCCTGCAGGCGACCGGCCGGGATCATCGTCAGCGCGAATGTTAATAATGTAAAGGAAAATGCCCACTGTGTCGTCGTGCGGCTCCAGAAAAATTCCGTTTCTAACGGTTTAACAAAAACGCTGAACGCGTAAACAGTCCCCAAGATAACCTGGACGATTAGCGCCCCGGCGATCACTGTCCATCGGCCGTGCTGTTCCTTGCTTCCCATAACTTCCCCTTTCCTTAAATAATAACGATTAAATCAACGCCTTTACTCGTCCCAAGCAACAGCTTTCGAAACCTGAGCTTCCGAAACCTGAGCTTCCGAAACCCGCGCTTCCGAAGCTCCTCCCGCATTGGTCGCGGGCGGCTGTCCGGCCCCATCCTCTCTCCGGTTGGGCATAAAATGAATACTGTTCGCCGAGATCCGAACACGGCTTTGTGTCTTTCCGTCCTTCTCCCAGCGCTCCTGTTTGAGGCGGCCTTCGACGATAATACCGCGCCCCTTTGACAGGTACTTTGCGCAATTCTCGGCAACCGCGCCCCAGACCTCAATATCAAAATACGATACTTCCGTCACTTTCTCGCCGCCGCTTGTATAGGTGCGGTTGTTCGCGATCGATAAATTGCAAACAGACTTTCCCGAATTAGTATACTTCAACTCAGGATCCCTCGTCAGGTTCCCCATGATATTGACACTGTTTAAACTCATCGCGCTCTCCTTGTTTCGTTTTATAAAATATTGTATTTGATAATTTAAAAATGTGGCTGATCGGAATATAGCATTGTAACACAGACCATAAAAAGAGCAACCCTCTTGGTTCGATTAATTGGTTCGATTAATTTCTCTTATTCGATTGAAAAAATATCCGAAACAAGATAGAATTAAGACAATCATCGATCCTAATATGCTACTGTACGCGCACTAACCACTCACAAAAAAAGGACCTATCATAATGACTGTAGGGCAAAATTCCGATACCTGGACGATCAATTACAAATTGAGCTATCCCGATGGGACCGAGCATACCTTCCCTATCGTTATGAACAGCCAGACCCTTGATATCATCCAGGAGGAAAAAGAGTCCTATCCTGAGTGGACCAAGCTGCAGTGCCAGAAATGCTCCAACTGCCCGTTAGACGAAAATGAGAACCTCTACTGTCCGATCGCCGTGAAGATCAGAGACGTTGTCGATTTTTTCTGTAAACCTCAACCCTCAAAAAACGTCGACGTCAGCATTGAAACGCCCGAGCACACATATAGCAAGAATGTCGAGGTCAAGACGGCAGCTTTTTCTTTGCTCGGCGTATTCATGGTCACAAGCGGCTGTCCGATTATGGACAAGCTGCGCCCCATGGCCCGTTTTCACCTGCCCTTCGCGACAACAATCGAAACGACCTACCGTTCGATCTCAAACTATCTGATCGCGCAATACCTGATTTCGCTCCAGGAGAAAAAAGCCGACTGGGACCTGAAGGACTTAAAGACGATGTACGAGAACATTGAAACGGTCAACATGCATTTTCGCGAAAGATTGCAAGAAGTCAGCAATCAAAATTACGCCTTAAGCGCCCTGATTCAACTCGACTCTTTCGCGTCCTATATTAATATGTCCTTAAGCAGGGAGGCGTTCTTCACCGTCGAGAGCCTGTTCAACAGGGAATTCCAGGAAAACGACCTTGCCGATTCCAAAGAAGGATCCGAAGACAGCAATGAAAATATCTCTTATGAATACGAGTTCAAGATCGGCAGCAATGCCCCAAAAAAGTTCACCGTCTTTTTAGACCACCAGACGTTAAAACTTGTCAACGCGAAAAAAGATTCGCTTCCGGCATGGACGGAACTCCAATGCAAGAAATGCCCGAACTGTCCGTTAGACGAGAAGAAAGTCAAGTACTGCCCCGCGGCCACAGGCGTTTGCGACGTGATCGAATTCTTTAAAGAAATAACATCAACGGAAAAGGCAACGATCGGGGTGAAAACAGCCGAGCGCAATTATTCATCAAACCTGACGGCGACCGTCGGCATCAGCGCGATGATGGGCCTGATCATGGCCTCAAGCGGCTGCCCCATCTTAGGCAGGTTGAAACCACTCGTCCGGAACCATCTTCCCTTCGCATCCAATAAAGAAACTGTTTACCGGTCAATAGGCATGTATCTGCTGTCCCAATATTTTGTGGCAAAAAGCGGAAAAACCCCTGATTGGGAGCTCAAGGATTTTACAAAGCTTTATGACGAGATCAACATCGTCAATAAAGCCTTCTGCACCAGGCTGCGGGAAATCACCGTCAAGGATGCGAACTTAAACGCGCTGATCAAGCTCGACTGTTTTGCCCAGCAAATCAGCTTTACAATCTCCGAAGGAAATATCGCGAACCTGCAAGCCCTCTTCAAGGCGCATTTCGATCAAGAGAACAAATAAATATAGATTTCCACGGGTTTACACCCGTGGTACTACTTGACTTGTCTAAAATTCAAGCTGCGCTTGTCCTCGGTCTTGGACCTCGGATCGCCTACATCCACGGGCTTACGCCAGTGGTTTTAACAACGCGAAGTATAAAATAAAAAGGCGATGATCACTCTTTAAAAGAGTAACCATCGCCTTTTTTTTAATAACCAAAGCAGCTATGGTTGAATATTCAGAGTAGCTACTTGCGTCGTACTTACGCCCGCCCCTGATGCCGATATTGTCACTGTCCCGCTAGTATTGCCGACCGTAATATCAAAGTCGGCCCTGCCATCACCCATCGAAACACTATCCTCTTTACTGGACAGAAAACTTTCATTCGTATAGGCTATGCTGACACTTGAAATGTCTGGAGTTTTTGCATTATCAGCATTACTTCCAGACAGATAACCACAGACATTCTTATGATAAACAGTTACATGAACAGTATCCCCGACTGACGGTGACGTATCTGAAACCTGGACTTCGAACCAGTCATCAGGCGAACCAGCAGCCCCTTGATAGTCAATGTTGGGAACATTAACATTGTAGGCAATGATACTCGTTGCATTGCCAACACTATCTTCAACCCCGACAACATCTAGGCTAAAAGACCCTCCTAAAGACGCCGGTATGCCTGCAAGATGCAATGTAACATTGTCCGTGTACCAGCAAACTGTATCGATCGTCTCACCAGCATCATAATGACCTTTCTCACGGGCTGATACAGAAGTTACATCCTCATTGAAATAGATATGCACGATCCACGGCGTATCCATCTCGACACGAACGATCTCCGGCGCAGATCCATCATTTGATTGGAAATTCGCGGTAATCGTTTCCGTGTCGATATTGTTGTCGTCAACTTCATCGACAGAAAATGTCACCGTTTCGGGAGTCGTACTATTATTCAACGTAATCTCAGCTACTCCATCTTCAAAACTAACATTGGTGGTCCCATCGTTTATATAGGCATCAATATCCGCGGTAGAGAATGTCGCGTCCTTGTTATAGGACCTGACAATATTGTCACTACCATCTGCCGCGCGAAGGATAAGCCTTATCGTTGTCCCTTTTGTTGTAAAGGATATCGCGTCAGATCCTCCCTCATAGACAAGGTATTGCGTCACGCCGACAAAATCAATATTCTGATTTGCACTAAAACCTCCACTTGTTGCTGATAATGTAACTCCCATTGCTCCTATAGGATGACTTGCAATAACCTGAAATTGTCCATTATCTGTACTCGAATTTAGCGTATAAGGAGATGCTGGGATAACTGAAGCGCCACTATCAACACCATAAATTATCGTTCTCCCAGAATCTTTGTCAACTCTTCCCTCAATATCAACAACAGCGATCCAGAATGGAGCTCCATCAGGTCCTGCTGGCACTCGATTGGGACCAATAATGACAAGATCATTATCAACGCTTGCTATACCACTCGGTGTGAATTCATATTGCAATGCAACGCTGCTGGCACCGGAGACATCAACCGTCAATGTCTCCGGCTCCTGGGCATCAACGGTAAAGTTTCCGATACCACCAAACATCTCAACCGAACTCGTACTTGGCCCTCCCGGCGCTCCATTCGTTGATAATATCCAACTGTTGGGAATCTGGCCAGCAGATGACTCGCTGACAGTAATCGCCACGGCTGTATCATAAGAAAGAACGATATTGCCATTACTATCTTTTGCTTTCAAAGTAACAAAAATAGGATCGCCCATCGTGCTTGTCGTTTCCTCGGCAGTTACCTCAATATCATTCACCACACTCCCAACTGTCAGCGCAATATTCAGGTCCGCAAAAGCCTCGCCGGTATCATAGGACGAATTCCCATCATCCGCATAAAACTTGATTATTCCGGGATAACTCCCATCAGTCACCTCGGGAGGAACATCTAAATCAATGGTGAAAGTATTTGAACCTCCTATGGCAATATTAGCCGATAGAGGATATATAGTATAGTGTGATGAAGATATCGAACCTAAGGGACCAGGTTCTACTCTTATATTGACCGCAACCATACCATTATTCGTCACAGTAACGCCCTGTTGAGCTATTGCCGCCCCCGGATTACCCGTTATGGCAAGATCAGCCGGAGCCACGGTGATAGCCCCCCCTCCACTGCCTGTACCGGGATAACCAAAGACTTCATCCGGATTATTACTTTCTACAGTACCAATATAAGCTTCAACAGTAATATAATACTGAGTCGAATCGTTAAGACTGCTAATAACCGCCTGGGTCTCGCTTGAATCAGTAATATCCAAAGGCGAACCGCTTCCGTTATAGTTCTGGCTTCCCAAACCATAATAAACGTAATAGCCGTCGACATTGGAAACACTATCCCAGCGCACCTTAAGCTCCCCTGAAACCGCTGTTGTCTCCAGCCAGAGGTTGGTAGGATACTCGACACTCGTCGCTGTAAGAGTGATATTATCCTCCGAAGTAGCAAACATATACGTGCCGGCGTCAAAGGCCTCGACCTTAAGATAATACGTCGAGTTCGTCTCAAGGGTTTCACTAATGCCGAGTGTGTAACACGACGAACTTCCAACAGTAACTGGCGAGTCGCCATCCATATAACTTCCGGACGCCGTCCTGAAGTAGATCTTGTATTCGTCGATCCAGTCATAATAGGTCCAGCAGACATTGATCTCATCCGAAGCCGTCGTTGAAAGGTTCGTGATGTCAAAAGGCGGCGGGCCACTGAAGACAATATCCCCCATTTCAAGACCCTGATCATCCTCAACAACAATCCGTTCGATGAGGGCGTTAAAATCCTCTTTCGGGATCGTTATTTGATATGTTAATTGCCCGACCGGACCCGTGAAGACATAATGATCCATCGTTGAATCCGAGTATTCGATAACTAACTCAGGTATAAATGGAGCATTACTCGAGAAAGTTACCGTGACATCAAGATTGACCGCAAGATCAGGCGTACTAGGAGTAAGCGTGAGAACGGCATTAATCGCCTGCACGGAGAAATTCTCTCCACAGTCGATCGTATCTCCGGGATATTCCCCGATACCAGCCTGGATGACATGGTCCGTAACCTGACTGTACGGTATGGTCATCGAATAATTCTGCATATTGGCTACTTGAGAAAATTCTTGCTGCCATGTGCCTCCGCCGTCGAAATCCATAAAAAACCATGGCTTGTATGACGGTTCCCCCCCTGCCGGATAGGTTGCTGTTACAACCAGGCTGGTATTATACTCTGGCGGATTCGGAGTAAATGTTGCTGTACAGGTAAAGTCGCCGGGCGTGTCGAAGAATATTTCGCCTCCGGAGATATACATTCCCATGTCATCCTGGATCTCGAGCTCACCGGGTGTTCCTGAGAACGTCCCGGCCGCAACACTTTCATCATAAACCATGTATCCAGCTCCCTGAGAAAAACTACCGCTGAAAGATTCTGTTGACGTATCAAGCCGCCATTGAGGAGTGAATAAAGGGGCTGTATTAAATTCAACATGAATCTGAAAACTCTGGGTAGAACTCGGCAGTTCAGGCGTTACAGTCAACGCAGTTACATAGACCGGAACAGCCGCGCCAAAGATCTCCTCGCAGAGCAACGCCGCACCGGAATCATCCCATATCTCGATCTGATTGACATGAGAGTCAATGTCCGCGGCGGGGATGAATATCTCATAGGCACTTGCCCCCGCGCTTCCTGGGAACGTGTACGTTTTGATCCCGCTGTCGAGATCGACGGAAACTCTCGGAACAAACCCGATAGGCCCCGGAAATTCCGCGCGAATTTGAAGAAGCTGTTCAACCACGGGAGGATAGTACTGAAGGACAACGTCGCATGAC
>DAOWBD010000094.1 GCA_030634235.1 Candidatus Omnitrophota bacterium
AATTTCAAAGACAAGGACAACATTGGCGGTCTTGTCTAAAACACCGCATAGTTTCTCTCTTAAAATAATGAAGAAATTCCTGTTTTGGATACTACTCGTCGCACTATTGCTAGGCAGCGTGGAACTGTTGTCCTGGTCCGCGAAGGATGCGCGTGATGGATGCTTTTAATGATGCCAGGATAGTTGGGATGGAAGGCCTGAAAGAATATTTCATGCCGAACAAGCATTATTCGGCAAAGGGCAATAAACTCTGTGCCAAGAAAATCCTGGAATATCTTACGATTAAAGGGTATATTAACGGGAATTTTGAATCAGAACGGTTGCCTTAAAGTTAGAGAAAGAGGCGAGAGATGAATATTTTATATGACAAAATTTTCCTGGAGCATGATACGGGAATGCATCCCGAGAATCATAAGCGGCTTCTAGCCTGCGGCGATTTGCCGGAGACAAAAATCGAGAGCGGGGAAAAATATCTCGAGCTTATCCATGATTCGGCGTATATCGCACAGATCAAGGAGATCTGCAAGACGGGCGGGCACTTGGACCCGGACACGGTTGTGTCGAAAAAAAGTTATGAAGCGGCCATTTATGCCGTCGGGGCGACGGTGATGGCGTCGGAAAATAATGATTTCGCGCTTGCCCGACCGCCGGGCCATCACGCACATCCGTCGCGGGCCAGCGGGTTCTGTGTGTTCAATAACGTGGCGATTGCGGCGCAGAAATTAGCCAATGAAGGAAAAAAGGTTCTGATCTTCGATTTCGACGGGCACCTCGGCGACGGGACGGAAAAGATCTTCTATGAATCCGATAAGGTGCTCTATTGGTCCCTGCATCAGTACCCGGCCTTTCCCGGCTGGGGAAGCGAGGATGAGATCGGAAAGGGAAAAGGGGAAGGGTTTTCGATCAACGTTCCTCTGCCTCCCGGTACCGGCGACGACCTTTTCTGGAAGGCCATCGATTTGATTCTTCCCGTTATCAAACAATTTGCACCGGATGTGGTGGCGGTTTCTGCAGGGTTCGACGCGCATCAGTCCGATCTTCTGCTTAACCTGCGGTTGAGCACCACGACGTATTACCGCCTTGGAACAATGCTTCGCGAGGAATTCAAAGATGTTTTCGCGACCCTTGAAGGCGGCTATAACATCGATTATCTGCCGCGATGCATCAATAATTTTATTAACGGTTTTAACGGCGACAAAATAGATCTTCAGGACGACCTCACAGATTCGACGATCCAGGTTGCCGACGAATTTGAAATGCGCTTGAGCGGGCTTATCAAGAACCTCTCGCCATTCTGGGGAATATAAAAAAATATGAAAAATCTTGAACCTCTTTTCAATCCCAAAACAATAGCTGTTATCGGAGCCTCAAATAATAAAGAAAGCGTCGGGTATGGCGTTATGAATAATCTTATTGGACATGGTTATGAAGGTGTTGTCTATCCGATTAATCCAAAAAGAAAGAGTATTCAAGGTGTTAAAGCTTATCCATCTATATCGGAGACCCCGGATAAAATTGATTTGGCTATTATTATAACGCCGGCGTCAACTGTTCCCGGAATTGCTAAGGAATGTGGGAAGGCAGGGGTAAAAAGCCTCACGATCATTTCTTCCGGTTTTAAGGAAGCGGGTAAAGAAGGTTTGAGAATGTATTCTGACCTTCAAAAGACAATAAAGAAATTCGATATGCGTGTGTTAGGGCCAAACTGCCTGGGGTTCTTGCGTCCGTCACTAAATTTAAACGCGAGTTTTTCTCCTCAAAAAGCGCTTAAGGGCAACATTGCCTTTATTTCTCAAAGCGGGGCTCTTGGAACAGCCATAATTGATTGGGCTTGTGGGCAGAATGTGGGGTTCAGCCATTTTGTTTCTATAGGGTCAATGATCGATGTTGATTATCCGGACTTGATTGATCATTTTGGGAAAGACCCTTCAACATCGAGTATTTTGATTTATATGGAATCAATTTCTCATGCGCGAAAATTCCTTAGCGCGTCCAGGGCATTTGCCCGGACCAAGCCGATCATTGTGCTCAAGGCCGGGAAAAGTTCTGAAGGGGCAAAGGCTGCCTTATCTCATACGGGAAGCTTGACGGGGGATGACGCTGTTTTTGATGCGGCTTTTAAGCGGGCGGGCATCGTGCGGGTGGGGACAATTGGGGAACTTTTTGACTGCGCCCAGACATTGTCCATGCAAAGGCGGACGAAGGGGAATAGATTAGCTATTATTACAAATGCCGGAGGCCCGGGAGTTATTGCAACGGATCATCTTATTGCTCAGGGAGGGGCTCTTGCTAAATTATCATTAGAGACAATAAAATCTCTCAACGCGGTTATGCCTCCAACGTGGAGTAAAGCCAATCCTGTGGATGTTTTAGGGGATGCTGATGAGCAGCGTTATCGAAATGCTGTTGAGTTGTGTTTAAAAGATCCGGGGGTCGATGCCGTACTTGTCATTTTAACACCACAGACAATGACCGACCCGGCAGTCGTTGCCCAATCTATTGTTGAGCTTTCAAAAAAGAATCAAAAAATGATCCTGGCCTCTTGGATGGGAGAATCAGAAGTTCAGCGTGGACGCGAGATATTAAAGAAAGAGAAGGTTCCTGTTTATGCCATCCCCGAGAACGCAGTGCGGAGCTTTTTGAACATGTATCAGTACTCCCGTAATCTTGAGCTTTTATATGAGACGCCGGCAACGATCCCGCATGAGTTTAAACCGCGCATCGAAGAGAACAGGGCGATCCTCAGCAAAACGATCGCCGAGGGCCGCCGCGCGCTGACGGAGTATGAAACGTATAAGCTTCTGGCGAATTACGAGATCCCCGTGACAAGGAATGCTTTAGCGACGAGCGCCAAGGAGGCGGCTGCGATGGCCTCAGAGATCGGCTTTCCCGTCGTCATGAAGATCCTGTCGCCGGACATCCTGCATAAAACAGATGTTAACGGCGTTAAGCTCAACATCCGCTCGCCGGAGCAGGCGAAGGAAACCTATAACGAGATCCTAAAGTCGGCCAAGAAACACAAGCCGAAGGCCAAGATCGACGGGGTCATCGTTCAGGAAATGGTTTCCAAGAAATATGAAATGCTGATCGGATCCAAGGACGATCCTATTTTTGGCCCTGTCATTGTTTTCGGCATGGGGGGCGTGGCCGTCGAGATCTTTAAGGATATCAACATCGGCCTTCCGCCGTTAAACATGGCGCTGGCCCGGAAGATGATCGAAGGAACGAAGATCCACAAATTATTAAAAGGGTATCGGGGCATGGAAGGGGTGGATCTCAAGGCCATTCAGTTCCTCCTCTATAAATTCGCCTATTTGATCATGGATTTCCCCGAGATTAAAGAGATCGACATGAACCCCGTTGCTGTCGATAAGAACGGAAGCGTCGTTCTTGACGCGAAGGTCGTTCTTGATGCGGACATAAAGAAACAAAGAGGGCCCTACGATCATCTGGTCATTTCGCCTTATCCTCAAGAGTATATCAAAGAAGTAAAGCTGAATAACGGGAAGAAGGCCACTTTACGTCCCATACGTCCCGAGGACGAGCCGCTCGAGGCTGAAATGTTCACGCATTTTTCGAAGGAGACCCAGCGTTTCCGTTTCTTCACGCTGATCAAAGATATCACGCATCAGCTTCTGATCCGCTACACGCAGATCGATTACGATCGGGAGATGGCGATCATCGCGGAGTTAACAGAGGATCGAAAGAAGAAGATGGCCGGCGTTGTCCGTCTCATCGCCGATGCTTACAATGAGACCGCCGAGTTTGCCATTGTTGTCGCCGACCCCTGGCACAATCTGGGGCTCGGGAACATGTTGACGGATTACATCCTTGAAATCGCGCGCAAAAGAGGCATCAAGAAAGTTTATGCCAATGTCCTGACGGACAACTATATTATGACGCATGTCTTTAAAGAGCGCGGGTTCACATTTTCCTATCAGGAAGATATGTGCTACGTGGAATTAAAACTTTAGTTTCATGACTATTGTGTTGAATTTCTGTATAATAGGCGCATATGAAAAAACTTCTTCTCATTACACTAAGTAGTTTTGTTTTTTCTTTATGTCAGCCCCTCGTCCATGCAGCCGACTTAGATGATATTTACACCCCTTTTATCGCTCAGGATAAATTCCTCTATCAGGCTGAAATTTACAATTTTGACATGAGTGAAGAAGGCATTCACGGCAGTTCTTCTTTCGGTGATTTTGAATCCGACCCTAGTCTTCTATCCGTTTCCAACTCTTTAAGGTTTTCTCCTGTTTCGGGCTTTGAAGTCGAAGCAGGATATGGTCAATTCTTACCTCGGGAATATTCCCGCTTAATCTATGATAATCCGACGGCAGTTTTAGATATAGAACAGGAATACACTCTTAACCATTTTCAGGATTATTTTCTTAATCTGCGCCTGCGCAAAGGCCTATTCGAAACCTATTTAACTGTTCAGGAAAAAAGGCAGAAAGCCAAGGCGGATGCCGTTTTATTTCTGAATGATATGATCAGCTTTGATGATATCACTTCCCATTATGAGGATTTCAAATTAGGGGTCAGGTACTTATCAAAAGAAGAAACCCCATTGGAAAGAAATAGTTATTTTCAGATCACACGTCCGCTTCTTGCTGAGAGGCAAATTAATATGGAGGCAGGAGTAGGATTTAGAAATGGGAGAGTCAAAAACATATCA
>DAOWBD010000172.1 GCA_030634235.1 Candidatus Omnitrophota bacterium
ATCGATCTCCTTATTAGGGAATTGATAAGGATACTTCGGCGCTGTAATACCCAAACGATACGCAACCGCCTGCAGTTCACAATTGCCGCTCTTTTCACAGAACGAGCAATAGTGGTTCCCCTCGACAAAAAGCATGTCGATGATGTCTTTGCGCAACTGCTTGATCTCTTCTGTATCATTCTCAACGGTCATGCCGTTGGCAATAGGCTGCGTACAGGATGTCTGCGGGCGGCCGTTGACATTGACAGTGCAGACACGGCAGCTGCCGTGAGGTGTCAGTCCTTTAAGGAAACAAAGCCTCGGGATATAAACACCGGCAGCGTCGGCGACCTCCATGATCGTCTGACCCGGAACTCCCTTGACTTCTTTTCCGTCGATCGTAATGGTAATTGTTTGTTCGCTCATTTTTTATCCTTACCTTTTATTCATTAAAAATAACGGACTTACGTCCTGTCAATCTTTGGGCTTCGCCTAAAGCCTCATGAATATCGAATGACGGCTGCATGCCCGGCTTTTGCTCTGTCATTTTTGCTTCATAAAGAGCGCGGAAGTTCTTGATCGTCGTCAGGATCGGGTTCGGAGACGTCTGCCCCAGGCCGCAGCGGCTCGTCTTCTTGATCGTGTTGCCCAGATTTTCTAAATAGTCAAGATCCGAGAGCTCCCCTTTTCCTGCGATGATCTGCTCGAGCCGGTTTTTCATGATGACATTTCCCGCCCGGCAAGGCGTGCAGTAACCGCAGCTTTCCTCGATGAAAAATTCCATATACTCTTTGACGATCTCCAACACATCACGGTCGGCGCCGAAAACAACAATCGCACCGCCCGTCGCCAGATCATCATAACAAATCGCCCTCTCAAAATCGTTAGGACCGATAAACTGTCCCGACGGGCCCGCAACAAGAACCGCCTGCGGGCTTTCCGCCCCGGCTTCCTTAAGAAGCTCGGAGATCTTTGTCCCAAACGGCATTTCGTAAACACCGGGACGGGAACAATCGCCGGAGATGCTCAATAATTTTGTACCTGAGCTCACCGGAGAACCGATGCCCATAAACCACGCAGCGCCTTTCTCCAGGATCCGCGCGACAGAACATAACGTCTCGACGTTGTTGACCGACGTCGGGCACCCCAAGTATCCTTTTTGCGCGGGAAACGGCGGCCGCGTTTTCGGGTCACCTCTGAGCCCCTCGCAAGAACTGATCAAGGCGCTTTCCTCGCCGCATATATAAGCGCCGGCGCCCATTTGGATACGAATGTCAAAATTAAATCCTTTTGTCTGTAGAACATCCTTGCCGAGAAACCCTTTGCCTCTTCTGTCCTCTAACATCTTCTCGAGGAACTTCTGTAAATAGGCATATTCGGCTCTCAGATAGATCAACCCTTCAGACGCGCCGATCGCGTAGCCGGCGATGGTCATGCCTTCAAAAAGAAGGTCGTATTTCTCCGTTAAGAGCACGCGGTCCTTGAACGTTCCTGGTTCTCCTTCATCCGCGTTACATATGATAAATTTCCGGTCGCCTTGCGCTGCCCGGGTAAATTCCCATTTCATACCAGCAGGGAAACCCGCGCCGCCGCGCCCGCGAACCTTGGAAGTCTTCACTTTAGCGATCACTTCTTCCGGCTTCATCGACAATGCTTTCTTCAATCCGCTCTCCGCTTCACGCTCGGCGAAGATCACGTCGCCTTCTTTGCAAATATTGTTCTTCACCATGGACCTGACCAGCTCGTTGGCATTGTTCCCGTCGCCAAAGGCCGTTACAAACTTTTTAGGGTCAGCGTCCTTCTTTAACCGCGCAACGATCTCTTTAACCTTATCGGCAACAAGATTCGTGTAAACAACTTCGTTGATAAGGATCGCGGGTGCCTGGTCACACATCCCGATACAAGGCGTATGCTCAAGCGAAAACTTTCCGTCTTTTGATGTCTCTCCGAAATTGATCCCCAGCTCTTCAACAAAGGCCTTCGCGATCCCGTCAACGCCCTTCATGACATCGACCACATCATTACAGACCCGGATCACAGTCTCTCCTTTAGGCGTATCTGAGAAAAAAGCATAGAAAGAAACAAGGCTGCGAACCTCTACCTGGGTTATTTTAAGCTCCCCGGCGATGGCGACCATCGCCTCATTGGAAACATGACGGTATTTGCTCTGCACGGCCGTGACGATATCCATAAGACGCGTCCGGTCATTGTTATATTCTGTGCAGATTTCCTTTATAGTTTTCTGTAATACATCACTCATCTGATCTACCTTTGTTTAATTTGGATTAAAAGGCTCATTAAGTCGTTCTATGGAAGGGTACTAAATAGCACTATATCGTGAATTTTGGAACTATTACAATATAACATTTTCCCTTTTTATTGCAAGAAATTCTTTTTAAAAATTACCCTTTGCAATACCCTAATTCACGGAATATCAGACGGTATAGCTGTATCCGGAAATATAATTTTCAAGCACTCCGATGGTGAATTTCTGCTCGCAGATGATCTTATTGACCACATCTC
>DAOWBD010000132.1 GCA_030634235.1 Candidatus Omnitrophota bacterium
ATACGCTCCCTTTAACAATAAATAATAAAATATCCTAAAAGCGATGACTGGCCGCTTATTTCTTTCCACCAGCTTGCTTTAAAACATCCGCCATTTCAATAGCTGCTATGGCGGCATCCTTTCCCTTGTTATCGCCTTTTTCTTCCGACCTTTTATAGGCCTGATCGACGGTATCGACAGCTAAAACGCCAAAAATGACCGGCTTACCCGTCGTAAGAGATACCTGCAGGATCCCTTGAGCCGCTCCCTGGGCAACTAATTCGAAATGAATCGTCTCGCCGCGAATGACCGCGCCGAGGCAGATCACAGCATGGACGTCTCTTTTTTTAGCAAACTTCGCCGCAACCACAGGGATGTCATAAGCGCCGGGCACCCAGGCAACGGTAATATCACTTTTTTTAACGGACAATCGCGTAAGCTCATCCAGGCAGCCATCCAGCAACCGCTTTGTAATGAACTCATTAAACTCCGACGCAATCACAGCGATTTTCTTGCCGCGCCCGTTACTTTTTCCATGTATGATCTTTGTCATTCCACCCCTCAAAAGCAAAAGGCCAACGACCAAAGACCGGATCTCATACCCCGAAAGTCTTCAACCCTTGGCCTTTGTATTATAAAATATGACCTAACTTATCTTTCTTTGCCTTAAGATAATTTTCATTGATCTGGTTATGCGGGATCTTTAAAGAAACCCTTTCCGTCATCGACATCCCATATCCGTCGAGCCCGACGATCTTCCGGGGATTATTCGTCAATAAACGAATTTGCTTAACCCCAAGATCCGCTAAGATCTGTGCCCCTAACCCATAATGACGCAGATCTGGAGAAAATCCAAGCTTCTCATTGGCTTCGACCGTATCGAACCCCTCGTCCTGAAGGTTATAAGCCTTCATTTTATTGATCAATCCGATCCCTCGTCCCTCCTGGCGCATATAGACGAGCACACCGGATCCGTTCTCGGCAATCATCTTAAGCGATTGATTGAGCTGGGCATTGCAGTCACAGCGCATCGAGCTGAAGACATCCCCCGTCAGGCATTCGGATTGAACCCTTACCAGCGTCGGAACGGTTTCGTCGATCTCCCCCATGATCAAAGCGATATGCTCAAGGCCATCGACCTTGGAACAGTAGGCGACCATCTTGAACTCACCATGTTCCGTCGGTAAATTTGTTTCAACGATCCGGTCGATGAGTTTAACGGATTTGCGCAGATACTCGATCAAGCTATCGATCGTGCAGATCTTTAGACCATGGGTCTTAGCAAAACCTTTGAGTTCGGGATTGCGAGCCATCGTTCCATCCTCATTCATGATCTCACAGATCACACCCGCCGGATAAAGTCCCGCAAGCCGGGTCAGGTCAACAGACGCCTCGGTATGGCCGGCGCGAACTAGAACGCCTCCCTTTTTGGCACGTAATGGAAACAAGTGCCCGGGAGTTACAAAATCAGAAGTTTTGGATTCAGGATCAATAAGGACCTTTACAGTCTGAGAACGGTCAGCTGCTGAAATCCCGGTCGTGACACCCTTAGCTGCATCGACAGAAATCGTCCAGGCCGTATCATCTTTTAAATGCTCCTGATTGACATCGATACGCATCGGATGAAGCTTTAATTCATCAAGTCTTCCATCTTCCATAGGAACACAAATTAATCCGCGAGCATATCTGGCCAGAAAATTGACCTTCTCAGGAGTAATAAATTGAGCCGCGCACAATAAATCACCTTCATTCTCACGTCCCTCATCATCCATGACAACAACCATTTTCCCCTGGCGTAAATCCTCTAAAACTTCTTCAATCGTATTAAACATAACTTGTCCTTTTATATATATTAGACGGTTGTTTGATCAAAACCCCGGAAAAGGTGTTCCCGGGATTGAATTTTGCGCCTTTTTCCAGAGCCTTACGATTTCTCTTTGTTCAAAACCCCTTGTACTGAATGGCTTTAGAAAAGATTGGATACTGACTCCGACGGCACCAGAGGCTGTACTATATTCTAAATATTATTACTTGTCAAGCGCTTTATCCTCCCCTATACTACCCATATGCGTATAGAAGAAAAAGTTGTCCAATTGCTTATTAATACGAAAAAAACACTCGCGATCGCGGAATCTTGTACAGGCGGATCGCTAACAAACCGTCTTACAAACATCCCGGGAAGTTCGAATTTCCTTAAATGCGCATTGGTCACCTATAGTAATGAAGCGAAGATCAAGCTGCTTAAAGTCCCTGAGACCACCATCCGTCAATACGGCGCTGTCAGCACGCAAGTCGCCATTTCAATGGCACAGCAGATTCGAAAGCCCCTTAAAACCGACTTTGGTATCGGCATCACCGGCATTGCCGGTCCAACCGGAGGGACAAAAGCAAAGCCGGTCGGTCTCACCTTTATCGCCGTTAGCACAGGGGTCGAAACCCTCTGTCTTGAGTGCCGCTTTGAGGGGTCACGCACAAGCATCAAAACCCAGGCGGCCACACAAGCGCTGCGATTACTGCATGAATTCTTAGCTTAACCTCCCCTTCTGTCATGAACAATACAATCCGGACATTTATCGCCATTCCCTTGGATCCCCAGATCCGACAGACAATCGCCCAAGCACAAAACCATCTTAAAGAACTCGACTGCAGTATCAAGTGGGTCGATCCGGAAAATATTCATTTAACGTTAAAATTTCTCGGTGAGGTGAAGCTAAAGAAGATCGATGCCGTCAAGCAAGCATTGGAAGATCTTCTTAAGTCTGTAAAACCTCTCCCTATCGAATTGACGCAGCTCGGCGCTTTTCCCGACGTAAAGAGGCCCCGCATTATATGGGTGGGATTAAATGATGATACCAAAGCAATCAGCCAACTCGTTTCCGCCCTGGAAGAAACGTTGGGGAAGATCGGCTTTAAGAAGGAAGGCTGGCCCTTCAGTCCACACATCACGATCGGCCGAGTACGGTCTCCTAAAAATTTGCACTTACTGTCTGAATCAATATCAAACTATTCATTACCCGGCTATCTAAAGCAAACGGCACGAAATATCACTCTTTACAAAAGCATCTTGACCCCTGCCGGGCCTGTGTATGAACCTCTGCACAAAACTGAACTTTGATAAAAATATATAAATTTTTACTAGCGTCAGTTGAGTTTTTACACAATAATATTATACTGACTTTTAAATAATAAGTGACAAATTTATATACATCGCGCGCCCAAAAGTTCCTAAACATCGTGCACCTTTTAATGAACATTGTCATTCTGGCCGTTAGGCCGAAGAATCTCAAAATCATCAATTCTGAGATCTTTCGTCGCCCTACGGGCGCCTCAGGATGACATTCTTGAGCGAACCAATGAGTATTGGATTTTTTTAAGTGCACGATGTCTGTATATTCAATAAATAAGTATTA
>DAOWBD010000009.1 GCA_030634235.1 Candidatus Omnitrophota bacterium
GGGTTTCGTTTAAGCTGTTTTCAAAGGGTGGTTATTTAAGTTGACGAATTACTCCTAAAGTGTTACAATGTAACAAATTCTGGAGGTTATATGATGTCTAATAGCGAAGAAAAACTACTCACGAATAAGAAAGCCGTCGAAGAGATCAACCGCCACAGGTGGATCGAGAGCGAAAAAATCGGGCACGACATTGGCTTTGAAACTGCCTCGGGTGACTGGCTTGAAAAATTTTCCTCCGCATGGATGCAGTATCACATGCCCAATAGAAAAACCTCCTCAAGTTCTTCCAAATCCGTTAAAAGAGAAACAGCCACTTCTGCTAAGACCAAGAAGCGAACAAAAACCTCCCGAAAGACCAAGTAAAACCTTCTTCTGTACCGGTATTGTATTAGCATAAAAACAGTTTAACTTTTTCCGTTTTTGTGTACAATGTATTGACTTTATACTACTAATATTAGAACTAGAGAGGGGATCGTATGGGAGTAGCAAAGCTTGTTCTACTGCGTCATGGTGAAAGCACCTGGAATAAAGAAAATAAATTTACCGGATGGACCGATGTCGACCTATCCGACTAAGGCAGGCAAGAAGCCGATGCGGCCGGGAAAGTTCTCAAGGACGAAGGACTCACCTTTGATGTCGCCTACACGTCGGTCCTCAAGCGCGCGATCCGGACACTGTGGGCCGTATTAGATGAACTCGACCTAATGTGGATCCCGGTGTTCCGCTCTTGGCGCCTTAACGAGCGGCATTACGGCGGCCTCCAGGGATTGGATAAATCCGAGACGGCGGCGAAATACGGCGACGAGCAAGTTCTCATTTGGCGCCGAAGTTACAATATCTGCCCGCCGGACTTAGAGAATACGGACGAGCGCTTCCCCGGCAATGACCCGCGCTACAAAGACCTGGATGCAGCCGACCTTCCCGTGACCGAAAGCCTAGAGAGCACCGTCGCGCGTTTTATTCCTTATTGGAAAGAGGTAATCGTTCCGGATATCAAGGCCGGAAAAAAAGTCCTGATTGCCGCGCACGGGAACAGCCTACGGGCCCTTGTAAAGCATTTAGACAATGTTTCCGAAGAAGAGATCCTCAAGTTAAATATCCCGACAGGGATTCCGCTGGTTTACGAACTTGATGAAGACTTGAATCCCATCAAGCACTACTATTTAGGCGACCAGGAAGCGATCAAGAAAGCTGCCGAAGCCGTCGCTAATCAAGGAAAAAAATAAATCGCCCCTATGAACTCAGATGAAAAGCTGGTTAAGATCGATAAGCTAAGGACGCAGGTCGCGTCGTGTACGCGTTGTTCTCTTCACGAGACGCGTACGAACACGGTTCCCGGAGAGGGTGACGCGAATGCCGATATCATGTTTATCGGCGAGGCCCCGGGGCGCAATGAGGACCTGCAGGGAAAGCCGTTTGTCGGCCGGGCCGGTGATATCTTCGACAAATTGCTCGACTCGATCGGGTTGACGCGTGAGCAGATCTATCTGTGCAATATCTTAAAGTGCCGCCCGCCGAGTAATCGCAATCCGCTTTCCAGCGAGATCAGTGCGTGTGTCGGAAGCCTGGATTTGCAGATCAAGATCGTCGACCCAAAGGTCATCGGAACATTGGGGAATTTCGCGACAACCTACGTATTTGAGAAGTTCAATATTCCTCCGCAAAAAATAAGTTCTGTTGCCGGCTGTGTTATTGATATTGAAACACCGTTCGGCCCGAAGAAGATCGTGCCGGTATTTCATCCGGCCGTGGCAACGTATAATGTCCATAAAACGGATCTGTTGATAAGCCATTTT
Source organism: Candidatus Omnitrophota bacterium (assembly GCA_030634235.1). Taxonomy (GTDB): domain Bacteria; phylum Omnitrophota; class Gorgyraeia; order Zapsychrales; family Zapsychraceae; genus 2-02-FULL-52-10. Next base: position 1,797 of record DAOWBD010000009.1, read on the forward strand.
CAAGCCTTTAAGCCGTTTTGCTCTGACCCTAAATCCTGTCCGGAAAGTATTGTCTAATGGTTTTTTTGATTATATTGGGTTTCCTGTTTCTCTTTATTGTTGTCGGCGGTTTTTGTGTTTTCTTCGACCAGGCGATCTTGACCCGGCGGGGAACGATCTACAGGGTCAAAACGGATAAAAAGCGCGTCCTGCTGACCTTTGACGACGGGCCGTCGCCCGAGTGGACGCCGAAGATCCTTAATGAATTGAAAGAGGCGAATATCAAGGCGGTCTTTTTCATGATCGGGCATCACGTGCAGAAGTATCCTGATATCGCGCGGCGTGTCGTTGAGGAAGGGCACACGATCGGGAACCACGGCTACGCGCACAGCGTCATGTTTTACTACACGGCGGCTGAGATCGAGGAAGAGATCAAGTACACCGAGCATGTCATCAAAGAGGTCACCGGCCAGACGACGAAATATTTCCGTCCGCCGAAGGCCTGGCTGCGACGCGGGATCAAGAAAAAGATCAAATTGATGGGCTATGAGACAATCCTGTGGTCTCTGAATTCTAAAGACTGGGTCTCATTTAATCACAAGTCGATCACAAATTATATTTCAAAAAATATTAAAAACGGGGATATCCTTCTTTTTCACGATAGCGGGAACGTGTCAACCACTGAAGGGGGAAATCGAAGGCAAACGGTGAAATCAATTTCCTTGCTAGCACGCACGTTGCGGGAAAAAGGTTTTGAATTTGTCTCAATTGAGGAGTTGATCAATGGGGAATGATTGGTTCGAAGGAAAAAGCCACGTTGTTTTAATCTCGCTATTAATGGTTCTTGCCTACACGCTTTTAATGTTCGGCAACAATATCGTCAGCCTGACGCATCCGGATGAGGTGTTCTATATTCAGAGCGCTAAGGAAATGGTGAAGTACAACAGTTGGCTGACGCCGATGATCTTTGATGAGGTGCAGTTTGAAAAACCGTTTCTGTCGTTCACGCTCTTCGCACTGGCGATCAAGGTGTTCGGGCTGACGGCGTTCGGGGCGCGGTTCTGGCCGGCATTTTTCGGGATGGTTGGTGTCGGGATTGTTTACTGGATCGCCTGGACGCTCTTTAAGCGCAAGCGGCTGTCTTTTCTCGCCGGAATGATCCTCTCAAGCAGTTTCATTTACTTAGCACTTTCCCGCGCTGTCCTGACCGACATGATCTTTTCTGTTTTGGTCACAATCACGATCGGCTGTTTTTGTTTGAGTTATTATAACCGCAAATATAAGAGCCAAGGGATTATCTGGTATTTTGTCGTTATGGCGATTGCTGTTTTAACAAAGGGACTTTTAGGGATTACGTTTCCCGCAGCGGCGGTATTGATCTTCCTTATTTATAAAAAGGATCTTGGATTCTTAAAATGCCGCGCGACATTGTGGGGAGCGCTTCTGTTCTTAGCGCTCGCGCTGCCGTGGCACATCCTCATGTATCTCCAACACGGCGCATGGTTTTTGGAGGAGTACTTCTATAATGTGCATTGGCGGCGGATTCTCGCCTCGGAGCATGCCAGGCTCGATAATTGGTATTTCTATATCATGCTGATGTTTGTCGGTGTCATGCCGTGGTTCCTTTTCTGGATTCCCGCGGGGCGATCGATCTTTTTGCAATTCAAGAAGAAACTCGCGTCCCGCGATAAAATGTTTTTTCTTTTGGCGTGGATCGCCAGTATTTATATTTTTGTCCAGCCGGCGCACTCGAAGCTCGCGAGTTATATTTTTCCCGCTTTTCCGGCGATTGCGATTCTTCTTGCCTACACGCTTAACGGGGCCTTAGAGCAGGCCGCAAAAGGTGAGGATCCCAAGCTTGTCAAAATATGCGCTTATATCATGTCCGTTCTTCTCATTGGTGTTGCTATTGGCGGGATCATCACGGCGAAGCAATATCCGGATATTATCTTGGATCTGCGGCCCATTTATGTTTCTGCCGGCGTGCTCGTGTGCATTTCATTGCTAATCATTATTTTTAACCGTAAAAAGATGTATCTCCATATGATCGTTACCTATCTCGGCGTGACGTTAACGCTCCTCGGTGCGGCATGTTCCAGCCGGTCGTATATTGAGCCGTGGGTCTCGTGCAAGCCGATCTGTGACGTTTTTAAAACGATCGACCATTCCCAGACGCCCATTCTGTCCAGCAAGTTCTACGTGCGCGGCGTCCGGTTTTATACGGACAGACCAATGGCGGTTATCGATATCAACGGCAAGGGTTTTTGGAGCCCTCACCCGATCCCGTTCTTGAACAAGGACGAAATGGTCATCGACTTTCTAAACGCGCGGCCGGTTACGTGGGCCATTCTCAAAGAAGGTAATGTCCAAGATGTTCACCGCATACTCAAAAACCAGCCGTTTCGCATTGAGGAGCTCGACGGTATCGGCGGTAAATTTATTTTAAAGATTGAAAAAACAAACAAGGGGGAATAATCATGGGTTTTAAGATTCCAGACACTCCAGAAGAACTGTTCCGGCAGGGAGGGCGGCATATCACTAATGCCAACAAATGGCTGCCAATGATCATTGTTTTCTTTCTGATCGGGTTTTTTGCCTTAACGAGTTTTTACTCGGTTGACCAGGGCGAGGTCGGCGTGATTCGCCGCTTCGGCAAGTATCTAAAAACAACACAACCGGGGTTGCAATGGAAGCTTCCCTTTAATATCGACCGGCTCGATAAGGTCAGGATTGAACGCGTCTTTAAGGAGGAATTTGGTTTCCGGACGCTTAAGGCCGGTGTGAACACGCAGTATTCCTCGAAGTCTTATGACGAAGAGGCCTTGATGCTCACTGGCGACTTGAACGTCCTGGACGTTTCCTGGATCGTGCATTTTAAGATCAAGGACCCGGTCCATCTCCTATTCAATGTACGCTCGCCGCAGGAGACCGTGCGCGACCTCTCCGAGTCCGCAATGCGCCAGGTCATCGGCGATTATTCCGTCAACGAAGCGATCACAACCCGCAAAAATGAGATCAACCAGGCCGTCAAAAAGATCCTGCAGGCCTCGCTGGATAATTACAAGAGCGGTGTTCAGATTGACAAGATCGAGCTGCAGGAAGTGCTTCCGCCGTCGGTTGTCAAAGCTTCCTTTAATGAAGTCAATGAGGCCGAGCAGGAAAGGGAGAAAGTGATCAATCAATCCTGGGAAGCGTACAATAAAGTGATTCCGAAAGCGCGCGGGCAAGCGGAGAAGACGATCCGCGAAGCGGAAGGCTACGCTTTGGCGCGCGTCGCTAAAGCGAAGGGAGACGCGACGAAGTTCCTCGATACGTGGAACGCGTATAAGGATGCGAAAGAAGTCACGCGGCGCCGTCTCTATCTTGAAACATTTAAGGAGATCATCCCGAAGGCCGGAAAGATCTTTATCTTTGAACCTGAGGCGAATAATGTTTTGCCGCTTCTTAATTTGAGTGAAGGGGGTGGGCTAAAATGAAAAACACGATTAGTATGATCGTCGGAATTATTATTTTACTTGTTGTCCTCGTCGTGAGCGGCGCTTTTTACACGATCGACGAGACCCAGCAGGTTGTTCTAACGCAATTCGGGAAATTGGTCGGCCAGCCGAGAACAGAGGCCGGCTTGTATTTCAAAATCCCCTTTATACAGACAGTGAATTATTTCGATAAGAGGATCCTCGATTGGGATGGCTCTGCCAATCAAATGCCGACCCGCGAGAAACGTCTTATCTGGGTCGATACAACCGCGCGCTGGCGCATTGCCGATGCCCTTAAGTTCATGAAGCGGGTTGGAACGGAACCAAATGTCCAAAGCCGCTTTGATGATATTATTGATGCCAAGACCCGCGAAGCAATCTCCAGCCATGTGCTTGTTGAGGCGATCCGTAATAGCAACCGTCTGATCGAAGAAGGAGACACGGAAATTTTAGAAACCGCGTCCGAAGAGTTCGGCAAAACAGCGCTCGCGCCGATCGAAAAAGGGAGAGCGGCCCTTAGCGCCATGATCCTTGAGAAGGCGGCGGAAGCTGTTAAGGACTATGGCGTTGAACTTGTCGATGTAAAGATCAAGCGCATCAATTACGTAATGGAAGTTCAGAGTAAGGTTTACGAGCGCATGATCTCCGAGCGCAAGCGCGCCGCCGAGCAGTTCCGCTCGGAAGGCCAGGGAAAGAAAGCCGAGATCGAGGGCCAGCGCGCCAAGGAATTGCAGCAGATTCAAGCAGAGGCGTATCGCACGGCCCAAGAGATCAAGGGAAAAGCGGATGCCGAGGCGATCAAGATTTACGCGGATGCGTATAACAAGGACCCGGAGTTTTATTCGTTCATGAAGACTTTGGAGACTTATCGCAAGACCATTAATAATCAGACGACGCTCATGCTGACCACGGACAATGATTTTTACCGGTATTTAAACGGCGTGCCGGTCGATATGTAGGTTTTGGCACACGAGGGTGGTATTTAAGAAAAGCCGCTGGAGATTTCTTCAGCGGCTTTTCTCGTGAAGGGGGATGACCTCTTTGACAATGTATTGATCTTTTTCAGGAATGATCGTCGAGGAAAACGGCTCGCTCTCGATATTCTCGTAACGCATGTTCATTGAGATGGGGGCGTCGGGAAAGTGGTTGAGGATATTCTTGGTGTCGGTGGCGGTTGTGTCATAATCGCCGTCGAAAACACGGTAGTTCAATTGGCTTCGTCCGTTGGGTTTAAGCATTTCAAGCGCGTCGAACTTTAGCGTGATGTGTTTCTTAAAGCCGTAATCCACGACAACGTCGAGGTCGCTGACCTGAATGTTCTTGGCGTAACAGTAGCTGTCATTGATCAAAAACAGCCCGTAATCGTTGTCTGTGTTGACCTCGAGCGTCAGAATCGGCATGCTGCGCTTGCGTCGTTCGTCGGCTAGGATATGTTCGAGTTCGGTAATCTTGTGAAAGGCCCGTTCAAGGAAAAACAGGAGAATAACAATAACAATACTTGCAATAATAAGAAATAGCGGATAAACCATAATTGCCTCCTTTGATTTATATCAGTCTATTGCGTTTGACGGCAAAAATCAAACTTTTTCTCACTCATCTATCGCATTTTGATGTTGCAAAACAGAAGGATTAACGATAGTCTATTATTTGTGTCGAACGTGAAACGAGGGGTCATATTTGAAGTTATTATCAAGACGATCTTAGCGAATACAGGGAATATTGAGATCCTCAAGGGTCTTCTGCTCAACGCCGGGGTCGCGCAAGACGCGATCATCGAATGCGCGCAATGGCCGCACACCACGTTATCGGTGTTTTTTCGATCGAGGCCTAAGGCGCTGTCATTAAAAGGCAAGCTGCGTGCGTTTCATCTCAGCGATGTTTCCGTTATTTTGAAGTCCCTCGAGAAGAAAGACTGGCAGACGAAATGGAAGACAGAGTTCAAGCCGTTCTCTTTGACAAAAACCTTTGAGGTCATTCCTTTGCGGTATAAACATAAGCGCCGGATCCGCACAAAGGTGCCAATTTATATCGACACCGATCTCGCCTTCGGCACGGGTCTGCACGCGACGACGAGGTTCATGGCGCAGTTCATTGACCGTAGCAAGGGCAAGTTCGAAAGTTTCCTGGACCTCGGAACCGGGACCGGCATTCTGGCCATGATCGCGCAAAAGTGCGGGGCCGTCGACATTAAAGCCGTTGATATCTGCGAAGATGCCGTGAAGGTGGCCAGGAGAAATTGCCTTGAAAATGACTGCGCCGGTATCGACGTTCAAATGGCGGACGTGCAAAAGAACCGGTCTAAGAAGCAATATGATTTTGTCGCAGCGAATATCTTGACCCAGGAACTGATCCGAATGGCGGATAAGATCATTAGCCGTGTTAAGCCGGGAAAATATCTGGCCGTCTCCGGGATCTCGCTGAGCAATTATGACGTCTTCCGGCTGGCCTACGCGCAGTATCCGCTGCGTTGCGTTAAGATAGAAAAAGGTGAGGGATGGGCCGCGATTCTTTACAAAAAGATTTAGGAGGAAAAGATCTCCGTCGGGAAATGCTCCGGCTGAAGATCTTCGAAAAAGATATCAAGGAGACCTTTGTTCGCTCTTCGGGCCCCGGCGGGCAGAACGTCAATAAGGTTTCCACGTGCGTCGTTCTGATGCACGGCCCGACGAAGATACAGGTCAAGTGCAGCCACGAACGTTCCCAGGGCCTGAACCGTTACAAGGCGCGTCGCCTGTTGATCGCGAAGATCGAGCAGAAGAGGCGCCAAGCGAAGCAGAAGGAAATCGACGAGCGCCAGAAAAAGAAGCGGCAAAACCGTAAGCGGTCGAAAGCAGCCAAGGAAAGAATGCTTGAGTCGAAGAAGGAAACATCCAAAAAGAAAAAGGCCCGGCAAAGGATCATGCCGCATAAATTAGACGGGATGTCATTCTGACACCCTCATCGTTGCGTCGCTGACGATCTATGATATGATGAAATGGTCGAAAAAGGCTCCGTGATCATGGAAACAAGGTTATTACACAAAAGCGGGGATGAACGGTAATTACCATGCGTAAAAACAATATTAAGTTTACATGTCTGGTCATTGTTGCTTTGAGCGTTTCGGCTGTCGAACTCGGATGCGAACGCGAGCAAAAGAGCGCGCCGAAAAAGCAGCAGAAGAAGAAAGAGGAGAAGAACAAGTACAGCGAAACAAAAATGTTAATGGGCACGGTCGTCCAGATGGATGTCTGTCTCGACCAAGCCGGCATGTCCGAGATCAAGAGCGCTTACGAAGATGCCTGGAAAAGACTCAAGGATGTCTCTGAGCGGATGAGCCTTTCGGGCAGTTTAAGCGACATCACCAAGCTCAATCATTCGGCCCGTGAAGCCGTTTCCGTCGAGGAAGATACCTATTACGTGCTTAAACGATCCATTGACTTCTCGCGCTCGACGAAGGGGGCCTTTGATGTCACGGTTTGGCCTTTGATGAACCTGTGGCGCAAGAGCGAACGCAACAATGTTGTGCCGGAAAAGCTGCTGATCCGAAGAGTTCAATTCGCGGTCGGTTTTGAAAATATTCAATTGCTTGGCAATCACCGTGTCAGGCTTTTGAATCAATGGTCGAAAATGGATCTGGGCGCCATTGCCAAAGGTTATGCGGTCGACGAGGCAGCACGCGTTTTCCGGCAACACGGGATTGAACGTTTTTTCATTGATGCCGGCGGGGATGTTTATGCCGGAGGAAGAAATTGTTCCGGGGAAACCTGGCAGATCGGTATTCGCGACCCGCAGGATGGATCGAAAATCATCGATATCGTCAAGGTTGAGCACCAGGCCATCGCGACGTCGGGAGATTATGAGCAGTACTATGAGATCCAGGGCCAGAAGTGGTCCCACATTATCAACCCCGTTACGGGGTATCCGCAAAAAGGTGTTATCAGCGCGTCGGTGATCGCTCCCACCGCGCTTGAAGCGGACGCTTTAGCGACAACTTTGTGCGTATTAGGCGGCGTTTCGGGAACCGAGCATATCGATGCCTTAACCGACGAGCCGCGGGCAAGCCTTATTATTACAAAGCTGCCATCCGGTGACATCAAGAGATACGAAAGCGCTGGATACAAAGAATATAAACACACGGAATAAACTTTCAAAGGGGGCAATCATTTGAATCGCACCACCACGCAAGAAACATCTTTCAGTTATAAGAATTTTACCGCAACGATCGAAGGCTTCGACGAAAACTATAAGACGGACATCAACCAGGACAGTTACTTCGGCTTTCCCGTCGAGACTATTTTTGATATCGAGCGATCGCTTCTTTCCCGCAAGGAGAAAAGCGTCGCGTATTTCTCGATGGAATTCGGTATTGCCCCGAGCATTTACAATTCCTTCCTCCTCACGCACCCGATGTCGGAGCAGAACCAGTTCTATTCGCACGAAGTGTTTTCCAATTACTGGTTATGCGATTACCTCTTTCGGGTCAATACGGACAAGATGCTCGACATCCCGATCTACGGCGGAGGATTAGGGGTCCTCGCCGGCGACGCGATTAAAAGCTCGGCAGACCTCGGATGTTCCGTCACCGGCATCGGCATTCTCTGGAACAAGGGTTATTTCAAACAAAACTTTTGGTATAAGCACGGGCAGGTTCCCGAGGAGCTGACGTGGGACCCGTCGACTTATCCGGGGTTGGTTCCGCTTGAAAATATTGTCACGATCGAAACGAAGGAGGGGCCGCTTCATCTGCGCCTTTGGAAATACTACGTGTACAGTTACGATCGAAGCCACGCTTGCCCGATCATCCTGCTCGATTCGAATCTCGAGAAAAACCCGCCTTCATTCCGAAAATTAACGGATCAGTTGTACCGCAGCGACGATGTTTGGTGGAAGATCTTTCAACGTCTTATTTTAGGGGTCGGCGGGGTCAAGGCGCTTGAAAGCCTCGGGTATGACATCGACCGGTACCACCTCAATGAAGGCCACGCGGCATTCGCGCTGGCGGAGAAATATATTTCTCTCAACAACAAAGATGAGTTTGCCAAATGTCAGGAACAATTTGCATATACCTGCCATACGCCGGTTGCCGCCGGACACGACCGTTTTTCGATCCACGATATCACACGCGTATTGAACGATGACTATGTCCAAGCCGCCTGTACTTTAGGAAAAGAATCGGAGAACTCCGATCAAATTAATTTGACCTACATGTGCCTGAACAATTGCCAGAAAGTCAACGCGGTTGCCATCAAGCACGGCGAGATCACGCGGTTGCAGTTTCCTAATTTCGCCCCGAAAATACGTTCGATCACCAACGGCGTCCACATGCATACGTGGCTGTCCGAATCTTTTCGCGGGCTGTTTGACCGGTATAAATCGACGCTGGGGGATTGGAGGAAGAATCCCGAGAACCTAAAGAAGGTCAATGAATTGAAAAGTGACGCGCAATTTCGAAGCGATATCTTCAGTGCGCACCAGGTGAATAAAAAAGGCCTCGTCGAAACGCTTGCGCGCTGGGGCTTAAAGGAAGATGTCTTAACGATTGGCTGGGCTCGACGGATCGCCGGGTACAAACGGCCCGCGCTTATTTTTCATAAGGTCGAGCAGCTCTTAAAGATTGCTTATGAAGTCGGCCCCTTGCAGGTCGTCCTAGCGGGCAAGGCGCATCCAAATGACGATATCGGGTCGGCGCATATCGAAGAGATCCTCGACCATATCGACCAGCTTAATGACCACCGCAAGGTGATCAAGGTGCTGATTCTGGAAAACTACGACACGTATTTTGGAAAACTTCTGACGAATTCCGTTGATGTCTGGCTCAACAATCCGCTGCCACCGTTCGAAGCTTCGGGAACCAGTGGCATGAAGGCGATCATGAACGGGGTCGTTCAGGTTAGCACGCTCGACGGTTGGGTCGTTGAAGCGGTCAACGATGATATCGGCTGGATCTTCGGGTATCAGCATTCCGGTTCCGAGATCGGCCAGGAAATGGACCTAAGGCTGGATAAAGATTCCAGCGAGCTTTACGCTGTGTTGAGGGAGGTGACGAAATTGTATTATCAGACCAACCGGGAAGGGACGGTCGACGTCCAGAGCCCCTGGATCGATAAGATGATCCATTGTGTCGGTCGTAGCGCCTTTTTCAATACTCAGCGAATGATGCAAGAGTATATAAAAGAAATGTGGCAGATGTGAGTTGTTATGAATAGGCGAAGTATTTTCTCTCCGCCCGTTTTGTCACCGCATCCTAATCGAAGGTGCCAAACCGGAAGCTCCGAGAAAACACTTCGCCCTTTCATAATCGGGATGAAGTTCGAGAAGAAAAAAAGTACACGTCCCTATTTTTCCGAATGCGAATATCCGGAGTGTTTTGCCTGAACTTCCGGCTTGGCGCATTCGATTCACCATAGCGACAAGACGGGTGAAGGCGAAATGCTCCGGATGTTCGTATAACGGGACTATTTAAAACAAGCCAATGAAACAATATCTTGATCTAGTCAAATATGTTTTTAAGAATGGTGAACAAAGGGAAGACCGGACGGGCACCGGGGCGATATCGGTCTTTGGATATCAAACCAAATGCGACCTGCGCAAAGGGTTCCCTTTACTGACGACCAAAAAAGTCCTCTTTAGCGCGGTCGTCCACGAGTTGTTATGGTTTCTCAAGGGCTCGACGAATATCAATGAGGGCTTAAAAGAGTTCACGCCGATCTGGAATGCCTGGGCCGATGAAAACGGGGAATTAGGCCCCGTCTACGGATACCAATGGCGCAAGTGGGAACGGTTCATCCAAGATGAGGCTTCGGGCAAGTATTGCAAGGAATCTGTTGACCAGATCCAGGCCGCGATCGATACGATCAAGAACGACCCTTCCTCCAGAAGGATTATTGTCAGCGCGTGGAACGTCGGCGACATTAACCGCATGGCCTTGCCGCCGTGTCACGCGTTCTTTCAATTTTACGTGATCAATGGCCGTTTAGACTGCCAGCTCTACCAGCGTTCGGCGGATATCGCGCTGGGCGTACCGTTTAATATTGCCAGTTACGCCTTGCTGCTGACGATGGTCGCCCAGGAATGCGGCTTAACTCCCGGGATCTTTGTCCACACGCTGGGCGATGCCCATATTTACCTGAATCACGTCGACGGTTTAAAAGAACAGCTGGCACGCTCGCCCAAAACCCTGCCGCAAATAAAGCTCGCCAAGAAGCCTGTCATCGAGATAACGTTCGATGATATCGAATTGACCGGGTACAAACATGATCCTTTCATTAAATTCCCAATTGCAGTATAATAATAATATATAAAAATTAATTCAAATATTTGATTCATTTTTAATATGATACCACTTAATATTGTTGTCGCACTCGATACCAAAAACGGCATAGGGAAGGATGGCGAGCTCCCCTGGGACTTGACCGGAGATCTCAAGCATTTTCGCGAGGTCACCTCGACCACGCGCTCTCCGAAAAAGAAAAATGTCGTTGTCATGGGAAGGAAGACCTGGGATTCCATTCCTGGCGAATACCGGCCCCTTCCTGAGCGGACAAATGTCGTTTTGACAAAAAATATTGGCGTGCGATTTCCTGAAGGCGTGTTGAAGGCCGACAGCTTCGACCAGGTCATGAAGATGGCGAATAATGATAAACTCAAGAACATTATCGAGACCATCTTTGTAATCGGAGGGCAGCAAGTTTATGAAGAGGCGATCAAATATCCGGAATGTGAAAAGCTCTATATCACGCATGTTCATAACACCTTTAACTGTGACACTTTTTTTCCATCCTTTAATGATGCATTCAAATCTGTTCAGGCTTCCGAGGAGCATAAGGAAGACCTGATTACCTACCATTTTGAAGAGTACAAGCGACGTAACGGGGAATCTTCTTAGCCCCGGGTTTTGTATGATCTGTCTTAAGCCAGAAATTTGAATAAAATTCATTTTAGGGATTTATTTTGAAATAAAAAATTGAAAGCGTTTTCACTTTTGGTCCGGATCTTATTTAAGGTATTGATATGAATGGACTTGGAAGTATTTTCTCGGATTATTATTTTTATTTTTTTATTGTCCTGATTATCGTTATTTTGAGTTTTATAGGGTATACTTGTTACATATCTGTGAGTTGGTTCCCGAACCTGAATAGAAAGAGGGTAAAGGGAAATTGTGCCAATATGATATGCCATGTTAAAAGCTGCCAATAAAAAGCGGATTTTGCTGGTTGATGACGATCGGTCCACTACCGATACACTTTCCATGCTTTTCGAAACGCGTGGTTATAACGTAACGATAGCCCGTTCCGGCGGCGAAGCCCTCCAAAAAGCAAGTCGCAACACAGACTTGATCCTACTCGATGTCGTCCTTCCCGATCAGGAAGGATTTAATGTCTGCCGAAAACTCAAGGAGAACAAAGAAACGCACGATGTCTCGATCATTATCCTGTCCGGAAAGCTGCTCACTCATGACATTGTCGAAGGGCTTTATTTAGGGGCCGATGACTATTTAGTCAAACCGTTTGAATACGAGGAACTCGTCGCGCGAATGGAAGCCGTCATGCGCCGGGGGACCCTGACGAGTTATGAAAAGGGAGCTTCACCCGGAGAGAGAAACATTATCATCGAGCTGAGAAAGATCGTTGAAAACAAGTTGATCGTACCGTATTTTCAGCCAATATTCCTGTTAGACCCGTTCCGATTATATGGTTTTGAGAGTTTAAGCCGGCCGAACACGCTTAGCTCTCTGAGCGCGCCGGATCTTCTCTTTAAAGCCGCGATCCAATACGGCTTTTATCAAGACATTGAGCTGCTGGCATGGGAAAAGGCTTTATCTTATGTTGAAGGAACCATTGGGGATAAAAAATTATTCCTCAATTGCAATCCCTATCTGGTTGAAGGCCCGAAATTTATGATGATCAAGGCATTATTCGAGAAATACAAGATCAATGTCAATAATGTCTTCCTTGAGATCACGGAACGTTCGGCGATCCCGAATTTCAAGGCTTTTTATGAACACTTGCAAGCCTATCGCGATTATGGATTTAAATTTGCTGTTGACGATGTCGGCGGCGGGTATGCGAGCTTAGAATCCATCGTTGAGACCAGGCCCGAGGTTGTCAAGATCGACCACCATATTGTCAGCCAATTGGAGAACGATTCCTTCCGGCGCAGTATTGTGAAATTTATCGTGTCTTTCTGCAAGGAACATAATATCTTCTCGATCGCCGAGGGGATCGAATCGATGAAAGATTTCGAGATTGTCAGAGAGTTAGGTGTCGATGCCGGCCAGGGATACTACTTCCAGAGGCCGTCACCCGATATCAGGCATGAAGACGCGATCCTCAAGGATATCAAAATCTCTTAAAGTCCCCGATTTTCAACACTTTCCAGCCGTTTTCCAGAAACACAAATCCAGAAACACAAATTCATTTTGCATTTCATCCCAAAACGTATATAATGGATTCTCAAAATAGGGAAAAAGGGGATTTTCCTTATTAATATTAAAATCTTTTAATATACATATGTTTTCTGTCTTAATATTATTTTTAGGCATTATCATTTCTTCAGGCCTGTGTTCTATGTCTGAGGCGGCGATCCTGAGCCTTCCGCTTGTCCGGGCAAGGATCCTGCATGAAGAAAAGCGCAGGCACTCGAAAGATCTCTTGTATGTCAAAGAGAATATTACCTATGCGATCGCGTCAATCGTTATCATTAATAATGCGATTAATATTGTCGGCTCGATCTTTGTCGGACAGCAGGTCACTCTTCGTTTTGGGAATCAATGGCTCGGGGTCGCGTCAACCGTTCTAACCTTCAGTATTATCGTGGCTTCCGAGATCATTCCTAAAACGATTGGCGAACGCTATAAAATCAGATTGTCGTTATTTTTTGCCAAGCCGATACGATTATTGTTGTGGACCTTCCGGCCGTTAGTGGTCCTCATTATCCAAATGACCAAACCTTTTGTTGCAGACAACAAGCTTCCGCGTGTGACGGAAGAGGAGATCCGGATGATGCTGAAACTGGCACGGGTCGAGGGGACCGTCGAGATGGACGAGGAGGTGCTTTGCAACCGCGTGTTCAAATTGAATGACGTCCGCGCCATGCAGATCATGAAGCCGATGGATCAGATCTATGCCTTGCCCGCGCACAAGACGCTGGCCGATGTCAAAGAGGATATTATTAATTCCCGTTTCAGCCGTATCGCGATTTATGATAAGGA
>DAOWBD010000160.1 GCA_030634235.1 Candidatus Omnitrophota bacterium
ACTTATTGTAGTGCCGGCAGGCCGCAATCAGATCATCGACCGGCTATTTTTTGTTGGCCGGCATGAGAACATTACGCGAGGCATCGTTCGCCCCGTGCAGAGAAACAGCAAGCTCGATCTGCAGGCCCTCTCGCGCTAATTTTTCGATCTTCCCAACAAGGCCGCACGTCGAGATCGTGATCCTGCGCGCGGCAATATTGACCCCCTTGGGTGAATTGATGTTGCGAATAGCCATCATGAGATTGTCGTAATTATCCAAAGGTTCTCCGACGCCCATAAAAACAATGTGCGACAAGCGCCGGTCGCCCACAGCCTTTTTCATATAGAGGATCTGCGACAGGATCTCGGCGCAACTTAAATTCCTCTTCCACCCGCCGATGCCGCTCGCGCAAAAACGGCAGCCGAACTTGCATCCGGCCTGGGTTGAAACACACAGCGTGACCCGTGCGGCCGTCGGGATCAGGACGGTTTCAATCTCCTCGCCATCCGCCAACGTAAAAAGGAATTTGGTTGTGCCGTCCGTAGAGACGAGGCATTGCCTCGTCTCTACGTTATTTACCATCGTAAATTGTCGGGATAATTGCGCGCGCAAGCCCGAGGAGAGATTGCTCATTTCATCGAACGACCGGACTTGTTTTTGATAGATCCACTCAAAGACCTGGGAGGCGCGAAAACGCGTCTCGCCGGCAGATTTTAGATATGCCGCCAACTCTTCATAGGATAGGTCAAGAATATCACGTTTGATTTTAGTCATGAGGAGAAATATTCGTTAAGACTTCAGGACCTCGCCGATCGTACGGAATTTCTTATAGCGATTCTCGATCAGCTCGTCTTTGGAAAGAGAGGATAGTTCTTGGATATACTTTAGGATCGTTTCTTTAAGGCCCGCCGCGACAAGATCCGGGTTCTTATGCGCCCCGCCCGGAGGTTCCGCGACGATCTTATCAACGATACCAAATTGCAGAAGATGCTCGCCGTTAATCTTAAGCGCCTCGGCCGCCTCAGGGGCCTTGACGCTGTTACGCCAGAGTATCGACGCGCAGCCCTCGGGGGAAATGACGGAATAATAGGCATGCTGCAGGATGCAAACTTTATCCGCGACCCCGACGCCCAAAGCCCCGCCGCTGCCGCCCTCGCCGATGATCGTCGCAACGATCGGCGTCTTCAAACTGGTCATGTCACGCAGATTCGAGGCAATCGCCTGCGCCTGCCCGCGCTCCTCGGCCCCGATCCCCGGATAAGCGCCGGGAGTGTCGATCAAAATAACGATTGGTAAATGAAACTTTTCCGCAAGTTGCATGAGGCGCATCGCCTTGCGGTACCCTTCGGGATGCGCGCAGCCAAAATTACGCATGAGATTTTCCTGGGTACCTCTTCCCTTCTGATGCCCCATGATCATCACCGAGGTCCCGTTCAATTGGGCAAAACCGGCGATGAAAGCAAAATCGTCGGCAAATTGACGGTCGCCGTGCAGCTCGACAAAGTCGGTGGTCATCATGCGGATATAATCCAACGTGTAGGGGCGGTCCGGATGGCGGGCGATCTGCACCCGCTGCCAGATGGTCAGACGATCGTAGATCTCGTTCTTCATCTTTTCGAGTTTCTCTTCGATCTTTTTGATCTCCGGGTCCAGCGAGATATTCTTATCTGTCCCGAAGTGCTTGAGCTCTTCGATCTTAGTCTCTAATTCGACGATCGGTTTTTCAAAATCCAGAACACTCATCATTTAACCCCAACAATAACAAACTCATAGGTATACTCTATTAGGTCATAAATTGGGCATTATTGGGTTCGGAAAGTCTTACTTTGTGACCTAATAGAGTATAGCAGCCTTCTTTGTGAATAGAAACTGTCAACTATGAGTTGTTGTTTAACATTTAATCGGCAACAATAACTTTCGTTCCCCGCGGAATAATGCTGTAAAGTTCCTCGACCTCTTCATTGCGCATCCTGATGCAGCCGGCCGTGACCTGCTTGCCGATCGTCTCCGGCTCGACGGTGCCGTGAATTCCGTAGCCGGGAAGGTCGAACCCGAGCCAGCGGCTGCCCAGAACATTTTGCGGGCTCTCCGGCGGGACCACAATGCCCTTGTTGAACCAGACCGGGTCAATGAGCCTTGTCGTGATCTCGAATTCCCCCACCGGCGTGCTGTTCGCGTTTCCCGTCGAGACATTGTAAACCTTAAGGACATCGTCCCCATCTTTTAAGATAAGAATATTCTGCGACTTGTCGACGAAAATATTGAACGTCTCCGTCCAGATGCGCAGTTTCTGCCCGATGCGGATCACGTCACTGCTTAAGTTATTGCTCCTTTTGATCAGGTCGATCGTCGTCCCGTATTTACTCGCCAGCCCGCCGAGCGTATCTCCGCTTTTAATTTCGTGGATCACCGTTTTCCCCGGGACAGGCGTTTTGGAAAAAAGGAGCTCCATGTTCAGGGCTTCAAGCTCTTTTTGAACCTTCTCGACGTTGCCAACATCCGGGTAATCAGTAAGGATCTTCTGATAAGCCTCTTTTGCCTGGACGATCTCCCCGTCTTTCTTTAAGCCGGAAGCCTGGTCGTAGAGCTCATTGCCCGTCATATCCTGCACCGAAACCGTTTCGACCGGAACCGGATTTTTTTCTTTGTCCTTTCCTTTAGGAAAGACCACCATTACTATCACAACTAAAACAGCTGCCCCACCGATCAAAATTCTTTTATCCA
>DAOWBD010000116.1 GCA_030634235.1 Candidatus Omnitrophota bacterium
CATCAAAAATTCACTAACAGCTACGAGCTGTAGATCTATTTGTTTTTTACTTTTATTTTTTTACTTGTTCCTGATCCTTTTTTTCCTGGTTAACAACCACATCTTCCTCGAAGCATCGCTTGCATGGGCCATAACCCTCTTTGATAGCTTCTTTTTTCTCCATCTTGGTCACATCCCTGTCCTTAACGGACAGACATTCTGCCTTATGATACTTTGATCCTCTTTGTGTCACGAACACGTCCTCAGAAAACGCATACGTCGTCGTCGACAGAAACACTGCCAACATACCGATCATCATTAACTTTCTAAACATCGCATTTCCTCCTTTTCGTTTACTCGCAGCTATTAGTGAATTCTTTTTAAGTTCTATTCTGTGATCCGCTGACTGAACTCTCCGCCGGTCAACGCATCGATAAGTGCTGTCAACTCCGATATACGCATTTCTTTTTCGACCTTCAGCCGCCAGTCCGTCATACTGCTGACGGCAAGCTCGATCTGGTTCCGGCGCCGCTCGAAATACAAGCGCGTGACCTCATTTAAAATATCCCCGCGCAGCTCCACCATCATTTTCGACCGGGAGTCGATCGTCGTCTGGTCAGTACTCCATACCAGATCGCCCAAATCCCACGACATCGAGACATCCCATCCGATACCCTCGCCCCACGTCTTATCATCCGGGCCGACATAGTGTTGCCCCCCGCTTGAATACGACCCCCAAATACTGTCGGAGCTGCCCCAGTCCCTGTCAGCATCCACGCCAACATCCAGGTCGGGAAACCAGGCCTTCCGCCTGGCCTGCCGTCGCCAGGTCTCTATTTTTTCATGACTAACCTCAGCATAATCAATCGCCATTTGATGAACATCATTGATACTTGGTTCATGATCAAACGTCGGTAAGTTTCCGGGATCAATTTGAAATTCCGGGACTATCGTCATCTGTCCGTTCTGCGTTTTATAAAAAGAGGGGAGCGCTTCCTTAACGGGCAAATAAAAAATGCCTCTGTCCGTCGCAGCATAAACCGTTCCTCGCGCATCTTTCGTCAAAGAATTGATCTCATTCGTCTCCATTCCTTTATAGACAGGCATCCATTTCCCATCGTTTAAGAAAAACACCCCCTTCTTTGTTCCGGCCATAAGCTTCAAACATTCCGGCAGAGATTGCCGGCAATCTTTCTCGTTCTTGAAAACCAGCAATGACGTGAGATCTTCCAAGGCAATGGTACCCGTCGGTAAAAGCTCCCAATCCTCGCCATGATCCGGGCTCAGATAGATTCCCTGTGCTGCCGCGACAAGAACGCGCATCGGCCGGAAGTCTAAGGTCGCTATAAACTTGATCGACTGATCACGCACTTCCGTCGAGACCTCATCAGACACATTACCGGCATCAAAACTTTTACCGATCCCAAGCGAAAATATCTTTTGAAGTTTCCGTGTCTTTTTCTCCAGACTAAAAACAGACTGAAGAGTTGAGGCATAGAGAAAACGGCCATCCTGGTCAATGTAATAAACAGGCGCATCATCCAATCCTTCTTTGACCTGGTTCCATTGCGCTTCCCGGCGCCTTTTATAAAACAACCCCTTTTGGGTTCCTAAATAGATCATGTCCCCATAACGAATGACCGCAAGGCATCGCCGCGCATCTGCATCGGAAGAAAAATAGATCCTTTTCCATTCCCTTCCTCCGTCTAAACTCTCATACAATCCCGCGTCGGTTGCCGCATACACAATTTCAGAGTCATCGGAAGGAATAAAAATATCATTCACGCCTTTTGCCTCGCCGGAGAGCCGCAGGATCACCCGGTAATTTCTCCCGCTATCGATCGATTTGTAAAGCGCCTTTGAGGTCCCCGCGTAAATGCACGCGTCATTCATCGGATCGACCAGCAATTTCTGAACATCGGATTCATAAATGCCCTGACTATTTTTGTTCCACACAAAAGAATTTGTTGAAAATCCCAGACCAGTAACCATGACCAGCAAAATCATGATGAGCCGCATTTTCATAACATCGCATCCTTGTATATTTTTTTAATATTGATCTTTGAGAGAGCCTTTAAAACCGATTCTTTCAACAAGGGGCTTCCCTTTTCAACAGTTTGCACATACTCATCCATGTATTCCAACATGGCTTCTAAGCACAACTCTCTGCGCATGCTGCGCAAAAGGCAAAAGACCGTGTAAACGGCGATCAAATGAGAAGAATTATTGAACATCCTTGGAAACTTTTTTGGAAACCCTAAAAATTCAAAATGATATTGTCCGTTTGATCCCATAATAGCCAGCCTCCTTTAAAACAAAGTGTATCATGCGTTTGATGATTTGTCAAACTTATTTGTTCTTCCGTCAACTTTTAAGTCTTTATACAGCAACACCTTGAGTCTCTATCAAAAAATGCTTTTGTAAATCCAATAAATAGTTTGATTTTTACCTAAGTTTCATTGACAATTCATCAAACAGTGATACACTTAACGTAAGAAAATTAATCAACCCTAAACCGCACCAAAACCTAAGGAAACCAGATATGTATATAGGGAAGAGACTCAGAGAACTACGGATGGCGCAAGGCATGAGCCTATCCGGCCTTGCAGAGAAAAGTGGGGTTCAAATTGCCACTTTAAGCCGGATCGAGCACCTTAAAATGACAGGGACTGTCGAATCACACATGAACATTGCCCGGGCCCTTGATATCGACATCACCCAGCTTTACTCAGGCATTATCCGGGAAGAAGATAGGATCGACCTAAAGACGTCAAGATCGGAAACCGATGTTTTTATCCATAGCGATAAATCTTCCTATGAAATCCTCACAACGAAGGTTTCATCGAAGAAGATGATGCCGATCCTGCTTAAGATCGAGGCTGACGGGAGAACTAATAAAGAGAAGAGCCATGCGGGAACAGAGAAATTTATTTTCGTTCTAGAGGGTAAAATCGAGGCAAAGATCGGCAAGGAGAGCTATTCTCTCTCTAAAAATAACACGTTATATTTTGACGCTTCTTTGGAACATTGCCTAATCAATAAAGGAAAAACAACCGCTAAGGTGTTGTGCGTGGCAACGCCCGTGGCCTTATAAAAGGAGACCCGCCATGACCGATTCTATTAAGAAGATTCTCATTTGCGATGATGAGGAAGGTATCCGCGAGTCCCTTAAACTTATTTTGGGAGACTATTACGACCTGATCCTAACCGACAGCGGCGAGCAATGCCTTGAATGCCTCGATAATGACAAAACCATCGAGCTTGTCCTGTTAGATATCAAAATGCCGAAGATCAACGGCCTTGAGATCCTCAAAGCGATCAAAGAAAAGCACCCTGAAGTGAACGTGATCATCGTTACCGATTCTAAATCCTTTGAGACCGCCACGGAGGCTTGTTCCCAAGGCGTCGCCTCAGGATACATTACAAAACCTTTTAAAAGTGATGAAATTTCAAATCTTATACAGAGGAATAGCGAATAACTGCCCGAATAGAAATTACGATCAAACTTCCCCTCGCTCATATAATTCCAGCATCGCCTTGGCGGGAAGAGGACAGAACTGGATTCCAATATTCTTTTCAACTTCTTTGATAGCGGCTGTTTTATCGAGCCCCTTGCGGTAGGGACGATCAGAGGTCATAGCATCATAGGCATCAGCCACGGCAATAATCGACGCAGAGATCGGAATATTCTCCCCTTCTAATCCTTCCGGATACCCTTTTCCATCAAAACGTTCGTGATGATAAAGAATGCCATTGTAGCATTCCTGCGGGAAAGCAAGCGGAGTAATGATCTCGGCACCCTTAACCGTATGCGTCTTGATAATATCATATTCCTCTTCGGTCAACCGGCCGGGTTTATTGAGTATGACTTCGGGGATCGCGATCTTTCCGATATCATGGAGCAAGGCCGCGATATAAAGGCTTTCAAAAAAACTTTTTTTAAGGCGCTCCGATCTGTTGGCTACCATCTGTCGGGCGATCGCCAGGGAATACTGCGTGACGCGCTCGGTATGGCC
>DAOWBD010000118.1 GCA_030634235.1 Candidatus Omnitrophota bacterium
CATCTTTATGCTATCTGCCATAGGCGTGTAGAGCCATACAATCTTCATATATTTAAAAGGAAAGGTCGGTTCATTCTTTTGCGCATAGGCAAAATTATGCTCTTTATAAAGCAGGCGGAATGATGTCCATGAATTGCCGTCTTTGTCGGTTAAACGGAATTCAATACGGTTGCCTTCCCGGCTTAAAACATCAGCACTCACATATTCATCTCCGAATAGTTCGGTCCATCGCTCAATATGGTTGGAAATGTCAAAAACAAGTTCATATGGCGCATCAATTGCAATGCTGTTACGTGTGTGTCCCATGAATTTCCCTCCCTTATGTCCCTTCCCTAATAATATATATACTTATAATTATATATAGCTAAAGCGCATGATACACCAAAATATAAAAAAAGACAAGGAATGAATTTTACCCTAAATCCACTCCTTATCTATTAATATTTCTCTATTTATTAGGATTAGACGATAGCGACAACCCTGCTCCAGCCGGCACCGGCGTTGCGGACCTTCACTGGAAGGCAAGAAATAGTAAATCCGAACGGCTTGGGGATCGCGCTTAAGTTTCCGAGCCGCTCCATATGGCAAAATTCGCGTTTGCGGCCTAAAAAGTGCGATGGCCAGATCTTGGACTTGTCCTTGGTTTCCAGGAATTCCTTAAACATTTCAAAACACGGACGATCCAAACCGATCGTATCAACCCCCATCATCTTTATGCCCTGGTCCAGAATATAATCGACCGCATCCGGCAGCATCCCCACATATTTGGTTACATATTCAGGGGTTCCAAGGAATTTATCACCGCCTGTATTGATCAAGACAATATCCATCGGCTTGAGCTTGTAATTAATTTTGTCCAGCGCGGTGATAATGTCATCTTTTGTAATGTTGTCAGGATAGTTCATATGGGTAAAATCAAGAACGACCCCCGGACCGTAGCACCATTCGAGCGGAACGTCCATAATTGTTTTGGCGGGCTGACCTGCGCACTGGCTTCCGTAATGAAAAGGCGCGTCCACATGGGTGCCCATATGCACCGATGAGTGGACGATCTCCAGCGAAAGCATTTCCCCGTCGGGAATCTCCTCGGCGCTAGCGACGCGCTCGCCCTTATCAAAGCGCTCCTGGCCTCCGGGCTGTTTGTTCATGACAACCCAGTTAAAATGCTCGACGCCCTGCGCGTGGCTGATGCGGTCAATTTTCGCGGCGTGAGTTTCTTCTAATGTATCATCAATGGGTAGGCTTAAATCAATGATCATCGCGTTTCTTCCTTTTTCGGTTCAGGACATAACGGAATTCTTCCACTGCAGATAAAAAACAAAGACAAGCAATCCGATCGACGCAAGAATAAAGAATATCCCGACCGTTAAACATAACTGACTTTTTTTCTTATTCTGTGGACTGGACATGGCCCCACCTTCATCTATACTCTATTAGGTCACAAAGTAAGACTTTCCGAACCCAATAATGCCCAATTTATGACCTAATAGAGTATAATTGATTTGTATTTAATTGGCGCCCTTGGACTTTAAGATCTCGACGATCTCGTTGAAGGAATGCGTCTTTTTTAAGTCGTTATCACTAATGTCTATGCCTAAGGCCTTCTTTAACCCGACGGAAATCTCAACCATCTCGGTCGAGTCAACGCCAAGACCGTCTTCCAACTTTTCATCAGGATTGATCTCTTCGGGCTTCACATCTAAAACTTGATTAAGAATTTCTTTTACGGTATCTTCGACAGCCACGTTTTCCTCCTTTATGGTTTCTGCAATATTAACGCACAATTGATTCCACCGCGGCCGCGGTTAATGACAAGCGCGTTATTGATCTCTTTATGGATAGCTTTATTGATACATAAATTAATGTTGCACTCCGGGTCCTTTTCTTCGATATTGATCGTCGGGGGAACAACCGAATGCTGCATTGCCAGAACGGTTGTGATGACATCGAGCGCCCCGGTCGCGCCAAGCATGTTCCCGAAGATCGCTTTTGGCGCCGACGCGATCACTTTATTCGACGAGCCGTTGAAGACGCTCTTGATTGCCATCGCCTCTGTCAGGTCGCCGATTTTCGTTCCCGCGCCGTCCAGGCAAATGTAATCGATATCTTCCGGTTTCAGGCCGGCATCATTCAAGGCCATTCTAATGGCGCTGGCAAGGCTCAAGCCGTCGGTGGCAGGGTTGATGCGGTCGACCCCGTCGGTCGTTGTTCCGTACCCGACGATATTGGCATAGACATGCGCGTTGCGTTTCTTGACGCGCTCCTGCGGCTCCAAGATGACAATCCCCGCGCCTTCCGCGATCGCATAACCGTCGCGATTTTTATCAAACGGTTTGTAGGCGGTTTTCGGTGTTTCATTTCTTTGCGTGAGCATTCCCGACGTTTGGCAGCACAACAAAGCATACGGTGTCACGGGCGCTTCCATTCCGCCGGCGACGATAAAATCGTTCTTGCCGCGGTTCAATGTGCGCGCGCCGTAAGCAATGGCCTGCAGGGAACTCGCGCGGTCAGCGACGACCGTCTTGCTGTAGCCTTTCATTTTATACTTGATCGAGATCTGCCCTTGAGGAGCGGCCGGAAACCAAGCTGATGCCGCAAAAGGACTAACTCCCTCGCGTCCTTCGATATAAAGATCGCGCAATTCGGTTTCAGCAAACAACCATCCGCCAATGGCATTTCCCATAAAGATTCCTGCGCGGTCCAAATTCTCTTTTTCAAGATCCAAACCGGAATCTTGAATCGCGAGCTCCGCACCAACCAGGCCCATATGCGAAAACATGTCAATTTTCTTAAGGAGCCGTGAGGATACATTGCTATAAGCATCTAACTCATGGACATGCCCGGCGACTTGCGAGGTGTATCTTGATGAATCGAACCTGGTGATCTTCTCGACGGCAGAACGGCCAGCTTTAATGTTTGACCAAAATTTCCGTTTATCCAGCCCGCTGGGACTGACAATGCCAATTCCTGTAATTGCAATCTTTTTCATTGTTTCTGACCTTCATTTTCAAATCGTTTCAAAACCATCGCTGAATGAATCCCTGAAAATCCGCTTGACGTTTTAAGCATGTAATTAACAACCTTTTCTCGTTTTACATTCGGAACATAATCAAGATCACATTGAGGATCAGGCGTTTCCTGATTGATTGTCGGAGGAAGAATGTTGCGCTCAAAGGTCAAGGAGGCGACAACAAGCTCAATGCCGTTTGCAGCGGCAAGTGGATGCCCGATCATTGATTTAAGCGACGAGATCGGGATCTTATACGCATAATCACCGAATACCATTTTATACGCGTTGGTTTCAAAAACATCGTTTTGCTTGGTCGAGGAACCATGGCCATTAATATAATCGATTTGCTCCGGCTGGATACCTGCGTCATCCAAGGCTAACCGGATGCAAGCCGCCTTAGCATCCCCTTCCGGTGGAAGATCGGTCATGTGATAAGCATTACATGTTGTTCCATATCCGATGATCTCTGCGTAGATCTTTGCGCCACGCGCTTTCGCATGTTCGAGTTCTTCAATAACCAGTAATCCTGCGCCCTCGGAGATGACAAAACCGTTTCGGTTCAAGTCAAACGGACGGGAAGCCTTGGCGGGGTCATCATTTGAGTTTGACATAACATTAACCGTATCAAAACAGCCAAACGTCATGGGACAAATAGGCGCTTCGCTAGCCCCGGTGATCATAATGTCCGAGTCTCCGTCTAAAATTGTCTCGTAGGAAAAGGCAACCGAATCGGTACCCGCTGTACACCCCGTTGAAATGGTGTTGCACACGCCCTTAAGGCCATAGCGG
>DAOWBD010000108.1 GCA_030634235.1 Candidatus Omnitrophota bacterium
GCTTGCGCGCATTTTTTATTTTCCTCAATGAACATGATCTGACCGGCGCGCTTGCCCGGCGTGTCCTCCTGTTTGATACTCGTCCCGTCGTCGATCGCCTCAAAATGAATACCATCCGCGGGAACATCGATTGCCTTGAGAGAATCCTCGTCGCACGCGTCGAGCTTAACAAGAATAAGATCGGCGCGCATCAGGTCTTTTTGGACATCCTCATCACTGATTAGCGCCGCGTTGGTAATGACCGCGACCTTCCCGCCCGTCACCACGCGCACGGCCTCGATCATCGCGCCGAGGTTCTTGGCAAGCGTCGGCTCGCCGCGGCCGGAAAACGTATAGTAATCAATCTCCATCGGCGGCAGCGAATTGATCTCTTTAATAATATCCTCGACGGAAACAAAGTTCTCGCGCTCGGTATAAAACTTCGCGGTCCCCCCTAGCTGGCAATAGACACAATCGAAATTGCAGATCTTTTTCTGCGACGAGACGGGGTCGATCCCGAGGGAAACCCCTAAGCGCCACGAATACACCGGGCCGTAGATATATTTTAATTCGCTTCTTTTCATGTTTAGTAAGGTTGTTGATGAGCGGAATATTTCAGGTACAGTATTCGCAAAATAAAAACACCTGTTTTGCGAATACTATGAATGAGTATATCACTACTTTTGAATTTGTAAAGAAATAGGGACGTGTGCAAAAGCACACGTCCCTAAAGCACACGTCCCTTTTTCATCAAAATATTTTCATTTATCAGCAGCTATGTTAATATAGTTTGTACCATGAAAAATTACCGCCTTCTCACAATTATCTTCATCATTATCTTCATCGGCGGAGGGATTTTCCATTTCCTTAAAGAATCGCGCCCGATGATAACAGGCACAGAGAAGGAAACCGAAACCCTGCAGGCCGTCCTGCCCGAGGCCCAGAGTTTTTTGAAGAGGCCAGGCCCGTTTCCCTATTACAAGGCCTACAAAACAAGCGCCCAAACAGATAGGGATCTCGTCGGGTTCGCTTTCCTGACCACCGACGTCGCCCCCGAGATCCTCGGATACGCCGGGCCGATCAAGATCCTCATCGGGATGACGCCGCAGGGGTCGATCACAAAGGTGCACGTGCTCGACCATTCCGAAACATCTTCGTACATGTTCCAACTCGACGCTTTCTTAAGCCAGTTCAACTCCAAAGGCCTCAACGACCCCTTTTCCCTGGGCGACGATATCGACGGCATCAGCCGCGCAACCATCACAAGCAATGCGATCACACGCGCCATCGGAAAAAGCCTGAAAGAAGCCGGCAGCCAGATCCTCAAATTAGAAGCCGTCGCATCAACCGCGCAAAAGAAGAGCCTGCCTTTGTCAGAGATCCTCATTCCGTTGATCCTGTTTGCGATCGCGATCGCCGGCGTCCTCTCGCATAAAACAAACATACGTTGGCTTGCCCTCGCCGGAGGTTTTCTGTACTTCGGGGTGATCAAAAGCACGATGGTCTCGGCCGTGCAGATCGTCAATATCTGCCTTTTAAAGCTCCCTCCTTTTGACCAGAGCCCGCTGTGGTACATGCTTGTCGGGCTGACGCTTCTCTCGACGCTGCTCTTCGGTATGGTCTTCTGCGGCAGCCTGTGCCCGTTTGCCGCCGTCGAGGAATTCCTGTACGGTCTCGTCCATCGGAAAAAGAAAGTCAAAGAGCAACAGCTGTCCAATGCTCTCGACCAGAAAGCGCGTTACGTTAAATACGCGGTCCTCTTTACCGTTATCGGCGTCAGCGTGCTCTTAGGAAATTCCGGCGCGGCCGGCATCGAACCTTTTCTGACGCTCTTTACGTTCAACGGAACCACGCTCGCCTGGAGTCTTCTCGCCTTCATGCTGGTTCTGTCCTTTTTCCATTTTCGTTTCTGGTGCAAATACCTCTGCCCCGTCGGGGCCTGCCTGGGACTTTTAGCCCGCTTCAGCCTGTACAAAATAAAATTAGGAACAAACTGCTCGCAATGCGCGGCCTGCGAAAAAATATGCCCGACAAGAGCGATCCGAATCGATACGGACCTCCCGGTGATCGACCATTCGGAGTGCATCCTCTGCGGAAAATGCCTTACTGTTTGTCCTAAAGAAAACCTAAAGAGCCATCCTTCAGGAGAAAATGAACAATAAAAGTTTTATCCTATTACTGATTGTGGCCACCCTGATGGTCTTTGGGGTCATTGCCGAGAATGCCCGGTCGACCGCAAGCCCCACGAAAGCCGAAGTGTCCGTCGACACGACAGGGATCAGGAATACACTTAAAAACGCCGGGATCACTCCGCGCGAAGCCAAACACTGGAAGGAACTCTAGGAACCGATGCCTAAAACCATTGAATGCCAATTGTGCCCGCGAGCCTGCCGCCTGACCGACGGCCAGCGCGGCGACTGCCGCGTGCGCATTCATCTCGACGGGAAATTGCAAACCCTCGTTTACGTCAACCCGTGCTCGGTCCACGTTGATCCAATCGAGAAAAAACCTTTGTTCCACGTCCTGCCGCAAACGGGAACATTCTCGATCGCCACCGCCGGATGCAACCTGCATTGCAAGTTCTGCCAGAACTGGCAGATTTCGCAGCGCGCGCCGGAGGAAACGCATAACTATGATCTTCCGCCGGAGAAAGTCGTCAGCGAGGCAATCCGTTCGGGGTCAAAAAGCATTTCCTACACGTATTCTGATCCGATCGTCTTTTATGAATACACGTATGACACCGCACGCCTCGCCCATGAAAAGAAACTCTTGAATATTTGGGTCACCGCCGGTTACATCAATGAGAAACCCCTGCTCGAGATCGCGCCCTACATCGACGCGGCAAATGTCGATCTTAAAGGGATCACGGAAGATTACTACCGGAGAATGTCGTCGGCAACGCTCGCGCCCGTGCTCAAAGCCCTGAAGATCATGCAACGCGAAGGCATCTGGATCGAGCTGACCAATCTCGTCGTCCCGACGTGGAACGACAGCAAAAAAGATATTAGTGACCTTTGCCAATGGATCGCCGACAACCTCGGCCCCGACGTGCCGCTGCATTTCTCGCGATTCTGGCCGCAGCATCAACTCAAGAACCTGCCGCCGACACCGCCGAAAACTCTCTCCATGGCATGGGAGATCGCTAAAAACAAAGGCTTGAATTATGTTTATGTCGGCAATGTGCCCGGGCACCGCGGCAACAGCACCTTCTGCCCCAACGACAATAAGCTTTTGATCCAGCGGATCGGATACCAGATCCTTGCGAACAATATTGTCGACGGGAAATGCAAGTTCTGCCAAACAAAGATTCCCGGCATTTGGAAAATATAAGGAGATTCTATGGGAAAACAACTGATGGAACGCAGGGATTTCTTAAAAAGAATGGGAAGTCTTTTTCTCGGAATAATGTGTTTGCCGTTTGCACGGTTATTCGGCGGGAAAGAAAAAGGTCCGGCTCGGCCGGCGCCCATGAAAGAAGCAATGCATTACACTTCAGGTGACAATTTAGCCGGATAAAGAAGGACAAAGACCGCCGCGTTGATCGCCACACATAACAATGCCACGGCAAAGATTCCGTAAAGCGGGATCAGCAACGCCCCTGTCACAAGAGCCCCAAGCGCCGCCCCGAAAACATCTAACGCGTAGAGAACACCCGCCGCCTTTGCCGCGCCCTTCCCCTTCTCCTCTTTAGGCCGATGCGCATGAACCAAATGCGTTGCCAAGGGATATTGCAGGCCCCCGATAAATCCGGCAATCGCGGGCAAGCTCGCGAACACGGTCGCAAAGGCCCCAAGAAGCTGCGGCGTCGTCGAGATATCCCGGAAAATAATAAAAACGAGCGGCAGGATAGCCGGGTAAAGCACAATCGCGCATTGCGCCTGCTTGTAGGCCCGCGCAACACCGGCAGGCCTATCGCGAATAATGCGCCGGGCAACCATCGTCCCGAAACATAAACCCGCCATGAACGAGGCCATGATCAATCCTATCTTGTAATACGCATATCCGTAAAGCGTTTGAAAAGCGAGGATAACGATCAGCTGGAAAACGATCTCGGAGAAACCCGTCGTTACGATCGAAAGTTTAACCGGCACCGTCGGCGAGGCCTTCCTGAAACCCCATCCTCCCAGAAAAATAAAAGCCGGCAGTAACAAGAGATAATGAAATTTTAAATGCTGAGCCTTGGCGACAATGTTCTTAAACGTTGTATTAAAATGCGTCGACCAGAGAACAATGTCATACAA
>DAOWBD010000063.1 GCA_030634235.1 Candidatus Omnitrophota bacterium
ACATCACAGAATTCACATTTAATATTAACTCCGAGACCTTAAGCCTGCAGAACATACCTCAAGGCTCTCCCCCTTCATTGGCAAAGCTCAGCTGCCAGAAATGCCCGAACTGCCCGCTCGACGAAGACCAGCATCCATATTGCCCGGCCGCAGTAGGAATCGCCAAGCCAATCGAATCCCTTAGCGAAACGCTTGCCATCGAAGAATCCAATGTGATTGTTAAGACCTCTGAACGCAACTTCAAGAAACATACATCTGTCGCCGAAGGCCTGAGTTCCATGGTTAGCCTTGTTATGATCTCAAGCGGATGCCCTGTTTTAGGCGCATTAAGGCCCCTCGTCCGCAACCATCTCCCCTTCGAGACGCCTGAAGAACAGACCTACCGGTTCTTAGGAATGTATTTGCTGCAACAGAAATTCTCACAAAAAAGCAAAGACAACCCTGACTGGGCCTTAAGCGAATTCACAAAGTTTTTTGAAGGCTTTAATATCGTCAACAAATCTTTTTGTTCAAGGCTACGGGAGATCACTATTGAGAAAAGCAGTCTCGACATATTAACGAAACTTCATTGTTTCTCTCAATATGCCGATTTTAAGATCACAGAAGATAATATCCGCGGCCTTCAGAAGTTATTTGAAAAAAGTTATTAAAGAAGGCTCTGCCCTATCTTTGAAGCTTCCATTATGAAAGGGGAATTTGTGAAACGTGCTATTTTTATGATCATTATCGTTGCCCTGTTCGCGGGGTCTTTTGCAGGATGTGGGAAAAAAGGCAAAAAGAACCAAGGTTCCAAAAAGCCGAAACAGGAACAACTCGTCAAAGTTAACAAAAGAAAGCTCCTCGTTGATTTTAACAAGGATAAGGTCTTTGATCCTTGTTTTATCAAGGGAGTAAATTATAACCCCATGCCCGTCGGAAGGCATCCTAATGACATGGGCTGGAAGAAATTTGAGGGGGGCGAAGAACCGAGAATTGATAATATCTTTGATGATGAAGCGCTCTTGGAACGTGATTTTAAACTTCTCAAGGAAATGGGCTGCAATACCATCCGCCTGTGGAAAGCCAACAGCACATTTAAGAAGGGAAAGAACCGGTTCACAAACCGGCTAACGAAAAAAACCCTCGATATGGCCGAGAAGTACGGGATCAAGGTGATCGCCGGGTTCTGGCTCAAAACAAAACCCCCTCAGTGCGGCAATTCGGGCCCCGTCTATAAAACGCAGGACTATACAAAAGAAGGCATCCGGAAAAAACACAAGAAAGCTTTTTCCAGATTCGTCAATAATTTCAAAAAACATCCGGCGATCCTCTTTTGGGCGATAGGAAACGGAAATAACGAGGACCTCGATCCGATGGATTTTGATCAAATGCAGGCGTTCTACTCCATGATTGATGAAATGGCAAAAGCCGCCCATAAGATCGAAGGAAGAGCCTTCCATCCCGTCGCCTTTGTGAACAACGGCATCAACACGATCGGCGAGATCATCTATGAGACAGAGGACATTAACATGCCGAATCTGGATATCTGGGGGGCCAATGTTTACCGGGGAGAATCTTTCGGGGACCTGTTTGAGGACTACGCGCAAAGATCGGAAAAACCTTTATGGATCGCAGAATACGGCCTGGATTCATGGGTCTCTGTTAATTACGCGTCACCGGGATCCGGACAGGAAGATCAGGAAACGCAGGCCAAATGGGTCGGCAAGCTATGGGATGAGATCGCCGCGAACAAGGACGTCGTCATCGGAGCAACGATTAAGGAATATTCGGATGAATGGTGGCGACCCGTCGAACTCATGCGCAACAGAAAACACCACCGGACGCACGACTACTTCGGGTTCGGCCCTAAGGATTCCGATTGCGACGGATATCTCGATTGGTTCCCTGAAGCTCCGGATAAATTCTTTCACGAAGAATGGTTCGGGCTCGTATCCATCGAAGAAGGCATTCTCGATCCGGACAAGATCACACCCAAAAAAGCTTATTATACTTTGAAGGAGAAATTCACCGGCAATTAAGCCTGAAAAGGTGATCGGGTTGTCAGAATCGTTTATCCTTTGCAATATTCAAACATCAGGTTCAAGAAACTGTCCCGGTTCAAAGACCCTATCCAGCCATCCGCCCCGGCTTGCCGGCACCGTTCCTTCAGGTCATCCAGGTACATTTCGCAATTCTTCCCCTTAATACCGAGGTTATTCTCATCGGTATAAAGAACAATCTTCAGATCCTTGAACTCCACATAACTTTTTAACGATGTAATCACGATCTCGGGATCCATTCCCTTGTCCAGGGCATTAAACACAACAATATCCGATTGATGCCGGATCGTCTCCTCTATGATATTGATGCTCTGAGGAACAACCTCCACGTCGATACGAAAGCCGTATTCCTTGATCTGCTGGAGAGCCGACCGGATGCCCGCAGACTGATCCGCCTGAACAAGGACTTTCTTGAATTTGATGTTATGCGATACCTGGTTCAGGATCCTGTTCAACGATTCAAACAAATAATCAAATTTAAAAGGCTTAACGATATAATCGTCGATCCCGATCTTGCGAAATTCTTTTTCTTCATTCGCATAAGCCGTGCAGACCAGGATAGGAATATCAGAGTAGCCCTTTATTTCTTTCACCCGTTTACAGAACGTATAACCGTCCATTTCAGACATGGAACTGTCGGTAATGATCGCATCGACTTTTTGATGCGCCATGATCCTAAGGCCCTGATACCCATCCTGCGCAATGATCGGCTCGAAATTCTCTTGTTCCAGCTTCCGTTTTAAATAGTTAACACCTTCCCTTTCATCATCAACAATTAAAATTTTTTTCTTCATCACGGGTCCCCCCTTTTTACAAACAAAAAACCTATCCTGAATCCAGAATAGGTCACACGCTCTCAATAAAGTTTTTTATTGGTTCGGTAACTGGCTATCCTGTTGTTTCAGGACCCTGTAGCTTTGCGTCCCCACCTTACGATAGGTTTGCCTTTTTCGTCCATCAAATTACACTTCCACTATAAGTGTAGACTATTTTTATCCGTCCGGCAATAGCCTTTCGAAAAGAACTGAAATGCCTTGATATATATGAAGTTACAACAATTTAGAAGCCGTTCTTTGTTCGAGATCGATCACCCGGATCGATGAACGCGTCTTAAACCAAGGCATCCAATCCACGTATTTAGGTCTTGGTTTTAACGTCGCCGCTCCGGCATCATAACACTGCGGGATCCCCCATTGGCCATTGTGCGCCTTGCCTTCATGATTATGCCCATAGAGAATAGCGTCAATCGAAACGCCTTCGGCGATCGCCTCACTTAAAACTTTTTTTAATTTCGAAGAATCCTTGAGTTGATGCAATGGCCTGAAATCAAACGGATGATGATGGAGATAGATCACCCTCTTTTGGCAGGAAACAACATCCTCGCTCTTTAACATCTCGCCAAGAGCGCGAAGCTGCCGGCCCCCCACCTCTCCTTCCGCCCAAAGCTCGTCGTACCAGTGCAATTCCTCGGCCATCGAATCCAATCCTATGAAGGCAACATCGCCGATAATATCTTTTCTTGGAAACCCCCGCTGGTCCCCATAAAAAGCCTGGTGAAACAATTCGACAAATTTCTTATCTCCGTGTTCCCCCGTGCCGTAATCATGATTTCCGGGAACAACAAGGATATGCTCGAATCCGGCTTCTTTGAAGGCCTTTAACCCGACCTTCACCTCGTGGTAATTACCGGTATTGTTCGCATTATCGACAAGATCACCGGTGATTACGATCACATGGTCTCCGGCGCGGCCTCCCCATCGAAGCGTGACCTTCTCGACGATCTCATAGAACCGTTCGGCATTATCTTTATAACCAACGTGCAGATCGCTTATATGGATTATTTTCTTCATGGTTAAATCGATACCTCCTGTTTGCAGATTTAAGAAAAACTTAAAAGAACCAACAGCACGTTCTAAACGATATCTTTGAGGTTCAGATCCTTAAAGACCCTCTTCGCCCACAAGCGCATGACCAGCCCCATGCTTACCGTAAAGCCAAGCGCGATAAAATAGACGCTCTTGACAGGCGCCAGGCCGTAAAGATCATAGACGATCCGGATAAAAGTGAAGCAAACGCAGAAATAAATAATAAGGCAATCGAGCAGATTATGCACTATGTACAAGGCGTCTAATTTCTTTAATCTTAACCTTCTCGTCTTATCGCCCATCACGGTTCCCCCTCCTCGCTGACCAATTCCCGAAATTTTCCGCCGTCTGTTCTTTGTTTCAAATATAAACCGTCGGCCCCTCGGAACCAATAGGTCCGTCTGAAAAATGCTGAACGGAAATCATCGACCGTCCAATAGACCTTAACAGCCTCGACATCTTTTCCGTTAACGGAAATTGTATCCGAGCCTCCATGGATCGCCTTCATAGGATAGGCTTTTAACTCTTTATTTTGGAACCCCCAAAATGCCCCCTTCTTCTCTCCCGAAAGCACGAACGCGGCAAGCCCAATCTTCGGATTATAATAAAAGGGCCTCTCATCGATTTCCAAGGTCCTCCCGATCCTCTCGCCCTTAAATTGGCCGCGGATGAATAGCAGATCCTCTTTTCTTTCCCCCGTATAATCCGTTTTCTCGTCCGCATTAACGACCCTGAAACGCAACGTTCCAAAATATTCATCAAGCGTATAATCTTCTTGCGTCGTCACCCCGCCTTCCTCAATGACCCAATGGACATGATAACCTCCGGAGAGATTTTTCTCGGTCGATCCGTAGAAGCGATTAACCTCCTCGCCTGTCCGCGGATGATAGGTTTTATAATGCACGACCTGCGCAGCATAAGCCGATAACGCCATTAAATGAACCATTAACAGAGAAAGGGCCGCATAAACCAGAATCGAAGTCCGGATAAAGCCGTTAAAGATTTTTTTTTGAACTTTCATGTCTTGTGGTATACTTCCAATAATTCGAAGATGTCTTATTATATCGGGGAAACCTGAAAAATGCCAAAAAACCTTAAAAAAAACCTTCCGCATCTATTTTTTACACTGTTTCTTTGCGCCGGGCTGACAGGATGTGCCGGCCCTTTTCACTTTATTAATTATTCCCTTTCGACAACCCCTCGGTACAGCTCGACGGTCAATCCTCCTTACAAGAACACCCATCGAGAGAAGATCAAGGTGGTCTCCTATAACATCAAACACTCGGCAAGGATCAAAGAAGCGATCGCCCTGTTGCGCAATGATAAAGAATTAGCTGGTGCAGACATCCTTCTGCTTCAGGAAATGATCCCGTCAGCCGTTGAAAAGATCGCCGAGGAACTCGACTATAACTATATTTTTTATCCTGCCGTCCTGCATCCTATTTTGCATGCGAATTTCGGCAATGCCGTCCTCTCAAAATGGCCCATTACCTTCGACGAAAACATCATCTTCCCTCCGGTCAAGGAAAAGAGCCGTCACCGCGTGGCTGTCGCGGCCAAACTGAAGATCAATGGCCAGGACGTTCTCGTCTATTCACTGCACATGGGGGTCTTCATGAAGCCCGGCCAGCGCAGTGATCAAATCCAGGGAATACTCGACGCCATCGACAGCAATGTGAAATATTGTATCATCGCGGGAGATTTCAACACGATCAAGCAAAAGGATCAGGACGGGATCATCAAAACATTTACGCAAGCCGGCTTTGAACACGCAACCTCCAACGTCGACTGGACCTACAAACACTGGTATTTAATGAATTACAAATCTGTCTTTGACCATATCTTTATCCGGGGGCCGAAGGTCTTGCGGTCGGGCAAATCCGATGATCAAACCCCGAGCGACCACCTTCCCGTTTGGATGGAATTCTCAATGAGCGCACGAGTTACGGAATAAAGTGAACGTAACTTGTAGCGCGAATTGACCCCGAGCTGCCATTCTTTTTCGCCAGCAGCGAGGGATCTTTGATCCCTCGGTCGACAGGTTATTCAACGCTCCCTCGGAATTATTTCGTCCTTCACACTTACGTTCACTCCGCCTGCCTGCCGGCAGGCAGGTTCCGTAAGTGTGGGCCTTCATAAAAAAACCCGTGCTGAAAAGCACGAGCTGGGATTCGCTTCAACGCTTTTTAGCACATTTATTATGCGGAGCAATACACTTCAAATCACCGCAGAGATAAATATAACATGTCTCAACTGAATGTCAAATTATATTTATTTCCGTCAA
>DAOWBD010000027.1 GCA_030634235.1 Candidatus Omnitrophota bacterium
AATCTATTTACGTTTCTTTCCTTGAGCCCAAGATCCTTGGCAATCGCCTCGGCCGGCTTGTGGCCGATATTCTTTAGAATGTATTGTTCATGTTCCGGTTTCACAAAAAATACCTCATTGACGGTATGGCTTAAGCTTTTCAAAAAGCACAGGATTAGTAAAACCTAATTCCGTTGCTTTATCAAGATATTCGCCCGCTGATTCATATTGTTTTTGGCGGTAATAAATAATAGATAAATTATTATAGGCTTCGCCATACCCGGGATTGATTTCTATTGCCTTCTCATATAAAGCGATCGCCTTCTTCTTCCGGCCGTCTTTGTAATATATATTGGCAAGATTGTTGTACACTTCTTCATAATTGGAATTTATTTGTACTAACTTCTCGTATGTGGCTTTTGCTTCTGTGTTTTTTTTAAGACTCGCGTAAACATTGCCCAGCTTATAAAGCGCCTCTTCATAATCCGGTTTGAGCTCTATTGCTTTTTTATAGAAAGGTATGGCCTCTTGATATCTGTGGCTATGGTGATATGCATGGCCCAAATTTTTATAAGCCTTTTTATAATCCGGTTTGAGTTCTATGGCCCTTTTATAAGAAATGATCGCGTCCTCAATCCGGTCATTATGAAAATATACGAACCCCAGGTTAAAATATGCCTCATGAAAATCCGGCTTGAGATCTATTGCTTTTTTAAAACAGGGAATGACGGCGTCTTCTTCCCTTCCCGCCTCGTAATATGCCTTTCCGAGATTATTGTATGCCCTTGAACTGTCAGGGGCGAGTTTTATGGTCTGTTCATAAAAACCAACAGGCTCTCTCCAGTATTTGTTTTGTCTTATTGTAAGATAAGAATAGAATCCTAACAGGGCTAGGATTAAAAATATGGCGGGAACACGCGTTTGTTTTCTTTGATAGAATAAACTCAAAGCCTGAGCCAAAATAAGGAAAAACCCTACGGACGGCACATATAACCAGTGTTCCGCCATATACGCATTGATGGGGTATAAATTGGATACCGGTAAAATGGCCACAAAAAACCATGATATACAGAAAAAAAACAGTTTATTATTCTCTTTTTTCCAAAAAGCATAACCCGTTAATATTATAAACAGTATTACCCCCAGGAGGGCTTTGGGATCCCCCGCGGAAAACAAAGTTCCTCCATATTCCATATGGAGATGAATGGGAAGAAATAATAATTTTATATAATTCGAAACGGCAACAAAGAAGCCGGGAGCCCTTTCTATCAAGGTAGTCGTATACACGACATGCGACAGCAGGGCCTTCAGAACGGTTACCCTTAATAATATGTAGATAATGGAAAGGATTACTATCGGCAGGAATGCCTTGACCTGAACCTTTTTTTTAAAACTGTAATGGTAAAGTAGTAACAACACGGGGAGTATTACGCTGTTCTCCCTGGACAACAAGGCCGCGGCGTAACTGAATATCATAAGGAAATATAACCCCGCGCTCTTTGAAGAGGGCCCTTTGATATAAAATATAAAGCACAACAGCATGAATAATAAGGCCAACGAGTCCGCCCTGCCGGATATATAGGTCACAACCTCCGTATGAATGGGATGGACAACATAGAATATTGCTGTCAAAAAAGAAAGGCGGTTATCGCCGAAGAGAAGATTGGTGAGATAATAGAGGCTTAAAGCTGCCAGAATATGCAATACAATATTGGTCAGATGATAACCCCGGGCATTCAGTTTCCATAAAGAATAATCGGCCATATAACTGAACATTTGCAGGGGGCGATAGGAATTGCTCTCTTTTTCTATGCCTACCGCGATATCATCTGAAAAAATCTTTGAAAAATTTGACCAGTCCCTTATGTATACATTATCTTGAACCAACGCCTCATCATCCCAAATAAACTCACCGTTTATGGAATTGCCATAGACAGCAACGCCCAAGATGATGACCAAGATAACAGACAAAAAGATTTTTCTTTTCGCTAAAAACGTATTGTTCATGTTCCGGTTTCATCGACCGAGAAAATCGCCTGCGGCGGTCGCAAAGCAGCCGCCGAAGAGGAAAAAAGCCCCAACAACTCGTACCCGCCTACACACAGAACCAGAAACACCGAAATGACCGATCGCTTTATGATTCCCTTTAATTTTTTAGACTTTCGTTACGATCTTCTCGGCCTCAAACCAATCAGCCGCATCAGAACCGTTCGTATATCCGCGCTGCTCGTACAATTTGTAGGCTCGCTCCCGGATAATGTTCTCGATCTCATCCCGGCCCAGCATCTTGATCGCAGGTTTTTTCTTGATTATTGTTCGTTTTATTTTTGCGCTTTCCAGGAACCGTTTTGCTGCTTTTTTGATTGTCATGACCTTCCCCTTCTTTATTCAGTGGTTTTTTTGAATGAATGATGAAACTTACACGCCAAAGGCCTCCTCGGCATCCTGCTGTGAATCATGAACCTCGATGGAATTCTCCATTTTAAAAAGCGCCAGCAGGTCCTTAAATTTCTCGGGAACATTGATGAACATCACCTTATGGTCGCAGCGCACATCATTGGCCAGCCGGTCCACGATATTGGCCAGGGCCGCGCTGTCAACGTCATCGATACCTCCATAATCCATGATGAACTTCAGGCCGCTTTTGTGCTTCGCGTCGACCTCTTTGATCAGATTATCGATCACTTCCCGGTACTGAGGTAATGTTTGGGCATTGATCGTCCCGCTCATCCGGAAGATATAAATATCCCCTTTTTGTTCAACTTTATGTGTGATCTCGCTCATAATATCCTCATCGATAGCTTATTCTAGGTCGACATGACGACTTAAACAATAATTTTTTGTGAAATATTTTCTGGGGGTTTCTTTATTCAGACAGCCACAAGGCAATGTCGCGGTTCGAGTGAACCAGGCGGTACCCTTCGGGGTTCTCCCAGGAAGGCGGATACAAGTAGGACCTGTAATCCCGACCGCGTTCCTTGATGATGAAGACCGCGAATTTCCGTTTCGACCCCAGGAGCTGGATCAGTCCGTAGGGCGTGTAGCCGTTAAGCAGCCGCACGTTCCGTCGGGAAAAGAACGCGGTCATGTCCATGACGTTGGAGACGATCACGTAATCCTCCGGTATTTGCGAAAGCACGGGCGCGTGGGCCTCGACCTTTTTCGCGATCTTCAGGATCCTCTCCTGCTGAAAATAAAGGTCGACCGCCGGGAATATTTGAATGAGCAGAAACGCCACGATGATCAAAATCGTAATCCCTTTTGTGTCGACAGACCCGCGGGCCTTTAATTTGGTCAGCAGGAAATGGACCCCGAAACTTACCCCCCCCATCATGATCCACGCGTATTGGATCAAATAGCGCTCGTTGATCGTCTCGGGCCCAAAATAAACCGTCTTGAAAAGAACGACAAGAAATGATCCCGAGCAAAAGTAAATAACCAGCACGGCAGCGTAGAACACTTTCACTTTATCTGTTCTGATCAATTGCCTCGCCGCAATCATGAACCAGACCAGCAGGCCGGCCGCCAAGAGAAGCGCAGCCGCGCCGTAAGAAGGCTCCCCTAAGATCACCTGGGAAAGCGCGCGGGTGTAGTCGGCAAGATTTGTCGCGAGACTGACATTCGACGGCGGCAAGCGGTAAGGATTAACCTCGCCGAAGACCACATAGTTGCGTACCGCGTAAGGAACGAACAGGGCCGCGACCCCGGCCGCGTAGGCGGCAACAACTTTAATGAGTTTTTTAAACGGCAGGATCTT
Organism: Candidatus Omnitrophota bacterium; assembly: GCA_030634235.1. Taxonomy (GTDB): domain Bacteria; phylum Omnitrophota; class Gorgyraeia; order Zapsychrales; family Zapsychraceae; genus 2-02-FULL-52-10. Next base: position 3,737 of record DAOWBD010000027.1, read on the forward strand.
CAAAACGAACATCAGGATAAAACCGGACCCAATGCTCAAAACAAGCGCGTAACCCGCATTTCGCATCACCAGCGCCCCGCCGGTCAAAAGCCCCGAAGCAAGCGCGCACATCCATTGTTCCTTGCCCTGCGTCCGGGCGGTTTTAAAAATAAAGACAAAACTGATCAGGCTCAAGAATAAAAACGGGATACCCGTCCATGCCATCAGCGCGCATCTCAAATACGGAAACAGAAACGCGCACAAGCCGGCGGTGACCATCGCGAGTTTCCCGGGCATCAGAGAACGGAAAACAAGGAAGAATCCCGTCGGCAACAAGAGGAAGAAGAATCGCGGGATGATCAAGGCCGCCGCGGGGGCACTGACCCCTAACATGTGAAGCAGCGCGATCAGAAAAGGATATCCCGGAGGGTAAAGCCGCAGGGGAAGCATGTCGGGCTCCGGCGGTTGCACGAAGACATTGTCAAAGACGAGGCCCTTGCCTTCTGCAATATTTTCGGCGCTCGAGATGTAGATCAAAGAATCGGTGGTAAATGGAAACACATGCGGGGCAAAGGCGAGAACCAGAACAAGCAAGCATGCAATAAGGATGGATGTGATTTTCATCATTAAAGGTTTATTTCTCAGCGGCGGGCGACTCATCCAGAGAGTCGCATAAAACCCGCGGCGTGATCCCGGTAATGGCGTCACGATCCTCGGAATATTCTCCGGCCACGCACTTTCCGTTGCTGACCTGATGGACGTAGCATTGCTCGGTTTCCGAAATGATACACCAGTCGCTGTCGGAGCCGTCGCATTCCTTGATATTCTTGAGCATCCCGCCGGCCTTCGCGCATTGTGCAATGTTCCTTAAATGCCCGTCTTTCCAGAAACCCCTTTTCAGTTCCTTGGCCTCTTCGTACAATTCCTGGAACAGCACGGCATATTTTTCATTAGGCGCATTCTTCCGCGCCCGGGCGTAACCGTTGCCGATCATCGCGGCATTGACAAAGACCTCGTAATAATCCTCGTCCTCGATCGGGATGACAACCCGGTTGAGGTCCTTGCCGACCTTCTTAAGGTCGATCTTGACCTCGATGCGTTTGAACATGTAGACCAGCATCCGGCCGTCTTCATCGCGCGTTGCTTCATCAAAGACCAGGTGAACGTCCTTTCCCTCGACCCATGCCCGCAGGTGTTCCGTGGACTCATAGCCGACCTTCTCGGCGTCGACGCCGATCAGGCGGACGATTTTTCCGTCGGTGAACTGGACGGTCCTGCCGTCGATGACAAGCTCGACCATGGAGTAAGTTTTCGCGCTCGCCGAAGAGGCGATTAACAGGAAGATCAGGATGGTCAGTAATTTTTTCATGAGGCCGCCGGCTCCACGTGGATCACAGCGTCGATGATTGAAAGGCCCGAACCCATCAGAGCATTCTTAACCTGATGAGCCATGTCATGGCCGCGGTAAACCGAGATATTCCCGTCGACCTCGATATGGACCTCGAGGAAGAACCCGGAACCGCTCTGGCGCACGCGGCATTTCTCGACGGCGATGACCCCTTCGATGCCTTTGGCAATGCCCCGGATGCGCGCCTCGATCTTCGGCTCGGGGGTCGTGTCCATAAGCTCGTTGGTGGCCGACCTGAGGATCTTGAAACCGTTAAACAGAATGATGCCGCTAGCGAACAGCGCAGCCCAATCGTCAGCGCTCACATATTTTTCCCCGCCGAAAAGCGAAATACTGATCCCGATAAATGCCGCCATCGATGTCAATGAATCGGACCGGCTATGCCAGGCATCGGCCTTCAGGGCAAGGCTGTCTAAGTCTTTGCTCTTCTTCATCAGAAAGCGGAACATGAATTCCTTGCAAAGAATAACCGCAACAAGGACGATCAGCGTGTAGGACGCGGGCGGCAGGCTGGGACTGGCGATCTCTTTGACGCTTTGCATCGCGATCCCGACGGCCACGAGACATAAAATCACAGCGACAAATAATGCGGCAAGAGATTCGGCCTTGCCATGCCCCCAGGGATGATTCTTATCCGGCGGCTTTGACCCGATCTTAAAACCGCCGAAGACAACGATCGAGGTAAAGATATCCGAAACAGACTCAACCCCATCGGCGATCAGCGCATAGGAATTACCGATAAACCCCGTGAACACCTTAGCAAAGGCCAGGACCATATTGACCGCGATGGTCACCAGCGCTACTTTCATGCCTTTTCGAATACGCGTCATATCTTTCTCAGCAGGCCTTTCCCCCGCCACCCTTCTCTTCTATTCTATTTGCTCGCGACATATTTTGCCACGACTTCATCAAGTTTATACAACCGGCGTGACATTTCCCGCGCGATGTTCAGGATTAGCAGCCCGAAGAGCTCTTTGTCCGTCTCAAATATATCCAACAGCGCCGCGCGCTCTAAAACGATCAGATCCACCGGCTCAATAACGACGACGCTTGACGAATGCGCCTGAATGCCGATCACCGATGTCTCGCCGAAACAATCTCCCGTCTCAAAAGCGGCCAGTTCCAGCAGGACGCCGTTACTATCATAGATGACCTTGACCTTTCCGGACTTGATAATATAGATATGGCTCGGCGCTTCGCCCTGTTTGCAGACATATTCGTCTGTTCCGTAGGAAACCGTTTTAAGCAGACGGACAACCTCGCCGAGCTGCCGGTCGTTGAGCCCGCCGAAGATCGCGATCTCACTCAAGATCGGTCGGATCTCGTCGACATTCGCTAAAGGCTTGTAAATCTTTTCGTCACTCACCCCGTCTCTCCATCTTAATTTCCGGTGTTCTCAAAATGCGCGAAGTCGATCAGGAAGACCGTTCCCAAGAAAAGCGCCTTGAGCTTGACATCCCATCCGGGAGGAAACGTGATACCAAAATTATCCGCGTCGGTAAAACCCTCTTTCAAAAATCCGCTCCACTTCTTAGTGATCTTCCCGTGGATCATATCCCCTTCGCGGATCTCAAAAGTCCACGGATGAAGAATCGGCCCAAAGATTTGAAATACTTCCTGTCCGGACACGTCGAAGACGGAATAAATTCTTCGCAACAGGGAGAACCGCCGCACCACCGTCCCTAAAAGGCCGCCCTGAGCGTCGAAGACATCGAGCCGGTAGAAAAAGAACCGGAACGGGCGCACGGCGCGCAGGACCACCCGGTCCTCATGGGTCCGGACGCTGATCTCAAACGGGCGCAGCGCCTTCAGGAACCAGCGCGCGAGAAGCGAGCCGTTCTCTTCAGCCGCCCTGTAAAGTTCATTTCCCGTGGAATCCAATATCACATATTTATTTTTCGTCTCAAAACCGCTGAGGATCTCGCCCCATTCCTTTTTCTGACTGACCACCAACCCTTCCACCGATGAAAGTCGATCCATTACAAACCTCCGTTCTCTTGCGCGTTAAGAAATTCGAAAAGTTCCTGGGCCACCAGGCGATGCCCTTTCGGCGTCAAAGTCCCACCATTGATGTAATACAATTCTTCATCCTTGTTGGCCTCAAAAACCGGGAGCATGTCTAAAAATCCGACCTCCTCGCGCTGCGAAAACTTTTCCAGAAGTTCATTGAGGTACGTACTGGCCGGCCGCCTGAACTCAAGCGGCACATCTGCCCCGGAATCAAGAATCCCCATCTGATTTCTAAGCGGTATATAAAGAAAGACGACCTTGGCATTACGCTCCTCGGCCAGGCCCTTGATCGCGAGCAAATACCGTTTCGTGTTTTGCCATGCCACGCCGACGAACGTGCCGTCCTTGAAAAACAGGCTATCCTCCTGAATGATAAAGAACTGTTCATTGTCATTAAATTGCGGCAGGGCCATCATCTCTTTATTGTAATCCGTGTTCTCCTGCGCCTTGAAGCTGCGGGAATGCAGGTATTGAATATACCAACTGGTTTTTATCAACACATTGTGGATCTGTTCGAAGACAGAGATATTCTGTGTCTTTTCAAAATCAAGGGGAGGATGACCCTGATAGTCCTTCAAAAAATAACGGCTGATCTTCACCGGAAGCTTTTCTTTGTCCAGAACGCTCATCGCCCGCGCCTTATGATCCTCGAAGACATCATCGGCAAAAAGTTGCACCACGATCACATCGGGCTCGAGTTCGATCAAATCCCGTCTCAGGTAAAGGTATTCACTGATCGGAGAATATCCCGAGACCCCGGCATTAACCACCTCATAGGTCTTGCCGAAAGCAACATCATCGGAATCAAAATATCGTTGCAGTAGCGTGCAGAAGTTCTCTTCGGACGAGACCTCAAAAGCTTCGGTAAAAGAATCGCCGAGAACCAGCACACGCTCTGTTCCTATGGGCTTGTCAATATCGATCTTTCCGCCGAGAAGGCCGAGAGCATTCGTTTCGTGCCAAATAGAGAATGTTTCTCCCGTATCTTTTTCATAAAGGAACTTGTTATTCGGGGAATGGACCAACCCGAGATAAGTATCGGGGATCCAGATAGGACGGGTCCGGTTTTGCGACCTGTTGTAGATCCGCATGACAATCTCACAAGAAGAAAAAGCTAAAACAATGATTAAAAGCGCAGTCGTCGCCGCGAAGAAGGGATTTTTTTCTACGTTATTCATAAGAAACAGAAGGGTTTTTTATTATTTATGAAGCATTGTACACCTAAACCACAAACAGAGTCAATACAAGGCCAATTTACTTTCGTGATAAGCAATGAAACTCCCCTTTATTTCTTACGAAAAAGATGTAAAATTGTATATGAAAGGTTAACCTGATGAAGAAATGGACAAGGAGAGATTTTATCAAGCGAGGTTTTCTAGCCGTATTAGGGGCCGGCGCGGCGAGCAGCTCTGGGCGATGATGGATCGTTGCCGGCTTTGCCCACGCGAATGCGGCATGAACCGTTTTAAGGAAAACGGATTTTGCCATTCGACTAGCCAATTGCAAATTTCCTCGCATCATCCTCATTTCGGCGAAGAGCGGTCGCTCATCGGCAAAGGCGGCTCAGGAACGATCTTTCTTTCGAACTGCAGTTTACGCTGCGTCTTCTGCATCAACTGGGAGATCAGCCAGGGCGGACATGGAAAACTCGCCGCCATTGATGATATGGCCGCGATGATGCTCGCGCTGCAGAAGCGCGGCTGCCACAATGTCAACGTCGTAACCCCCACACATTATTCGCCCCACATTCTGCTCGCCCTCGACAAAGCTGCGGCCAATGGATTGCGACTCCCTCTTGTGTATAACACCTGCGGCTGGGAGAAGATCGAGATCTTAAAGAAACTCGACGGTATTGTCGATATTTACCTGCCCGATTTCAAATATGCCGACGGTGCCATGGCCGCGAAATATTCGAGCGAGGCGGCAGCCTATCCTGAGGTGACCAAACAGGCCTTATTGGAAATGCAACGGCAGGTCGGTGTCGCCAAGCCGGCCGCCGACGGGCTGATGTACCGCGGGCTGATGCTCCGGCACCTGGTCATGCCCAACAGGATCGGGGGAACCAAAGACGTTCTTGCATG
>DAOWBD010000039.1 GCA_030634235.1 Candidatus Omnitrophota bacterium
CGAAGAATGATATCCTGACCATTATCACGACGCTCTTCGAGAAAAATAATACGTACGGGCGGGACTTTCAGGCGAGCGCGTTCACGCCGGAAGATGTGATCAAGCGCAAGGTTTCGATCCTGGAGAAAATACGGTCGCTACGGGAGAGCCTTCCCTCGGAAACCCATGCCCGCTTTATCAAGTCTGTCGATAAATTCTTAGGGAAGCATACCAGAGGATTTGATATTGACAGCGTCTCCGATTATTTTGCCAGGGAGGATGTTCCGGTTAAGAAGGGAACGCAGGTTTCTTCCGACGTGGATAAGTTATGGATAACGATCCGGACGGACTTAAAGGATCTTTGCGAGGAAGAGGCGTATTCTCTTTTTAACCCTTATGTCGATATGTTCCTGCGGGTCATCGGCGGGTTTTACGCCTTAACGTCGAAGGACGATTGCCTGTTCTTAAACGAGCTTAACAAGCGGGCCGGATCGCTGTTCGATGAGGACTACGTGACTGTTGAGGAACTCTATTATCGTTTAGCGACTCGTGTTCATCATTACCTGATTGACGAGTTTCAGGATACGAGCCGCTTGCAGTGGCGCAATCTTGCGAAGATGGCCGAGGAGGCGCTCTCGACGGGTGGGACATTATTTTATGTCGGCGACCGCAAGCAGGCAATCTACGGCTTTCGCGGCGGCGATGTCGCGTTGTTCGACGAGATCAAAGAGACGTTCGGCGCCTTTAATGTCGCGGTTGATGTGCTGACGAATAACTGGCGCAGCCAAAAGCGGATCGTCGAATTCAATAATACTGTTTTTTCTCTGGATAATCTTAAACGGTTCATTGCGCAGAAAGAATCCTATGAGGCCGGCAAGAACAAGAAGGCGCCGGTTTGTTTCAGCGACGGGGATATTGCCGAGATCGGTCATATTTTTAAGAGCGCGCGGCAGGTGCCTCAGGTTGAAGACGACGGCGGCTATGTCTGCATGGAATATATCGAGGCCGATAAAAAAGAGGACCGTGACCGTCTTATTCGGGAGAAGGTTGTTACCCTTGTCCGCGGCTTAAAGGAGCGATTTGCTTACCGGGATATCGCGATCCTGACCCGGGGGAACAAGGAGATCAAGGAGATCACCAACTGGCTTCTCGAGGAGGATATTCCCGTCGAGAGCGAGCGGACATCGGACATCACCGAGAACAGCTTCATTGTCGAATTGATCGCGCTCTTGCGGTTTTTGGATTCCCCGATTGACAACTTAGCCTTCACGACCTTTATTCTTGGCGATATCTTCACGCGGGCGACCGGCCTGTCGACGGAGGAAATGCACCGGTTCGTCTTTGGCCTCAGGAAGCGGATCGCGAGTGAAAAGGACCTGTACTTGTATAAGGAGTTCCGCGCGCGTTATCCGGAAGTTTGGCAAACGTTCATTGAGGAATTCTTCCGCAACGTCGGGCTCTACCCGCTTTACGAGCTTAGCGTTACCGCCTACAGCCGGTTCAAGATTCTCGAGCATTGCCGCGAGGCTCAGGGGTTTTTGATGCACTTTCTCGAGCTGATCAAGAAGATCGAGGAAGAACACACCGACATCGCTTCTTTTCTCGCGTATCTTGAGGAGCTCAAAGGCGAGGACCTCTACGTGCAGGTTGCCGACAGCGACGCGGTGAAAGTCCTGACGATCCATAAATCCAAGGGGCTTGAATTCCCCGTCGTGGTTCTGCCGTATCTCATGATGGATATCCAGATCGGCGCCAGCGGAGGGGAGTATCAACCGTCGTATATCCTGCGCCAACACGACGAGCATATGGAACTCCTGCGCATCAAGACGAAATACCTGAAATTCTCCGACGATCTTTACAGCATTTACCGGCAGGAATATAAGGTGGCCTTTTGTTCGGAATTAAACAGCATGTATGTTGCGCTGACGAGGCCGAAGAACGAGCTCTACGGCTTTATTCCCAAGCGCGCGGGCAACGGCTCTAATTGCGCGCAGTTCTTGATTCCCGAAGATCACTATGTTCAAGGGAAACAGCAGCACTATGAATCGGCCGGGCCCGGGGCTGCCGCGACCGTCAAGGTCCCGCCGCCGGATTATCCCGATTGGATCGATTACTTAAAGGACGAATTTCTCGACGACGGTCATTTGAGGAACCGGCCGCAGCGCCTTAAGGGAGAGATCATGCATTATATTCTCTCGCAGGTCGGCAACTTAAGCGACGGGGAGCAGGAAACAATCATTGATCGCGCGCTTGAGCAGGCGAAGTTTCATTTTGCGCGGGCCGGCGGGTGGGATGAGTATCGAACTTGGTTAGAGGAATTGCTTGCGCATCAAGACATGAAGAGGTTCTTTTATTGCGACGATGCCGAGGTGTGGACGGAGAGGGAAATGGTCAACGCGGCCGGCCACACGAAGCGTTCCGACCGCTTGATTGTTTTTGAGAATGAGATCTGGATCGTGGACTTTAAAAGCGCGAAAGACCCGAACGCGCCGTATCAGGCCCAGGTCGGGGAGTATAAGGATATTCTTCAGGGGATTTATCCCCAGCACACGGTCAAAGGGTTTCTGATCTATCTGGACTGTTTTGAGGCTGAGGACGCATGAACACGACGACGACCGACAAAAGAATTATCACCTATTCCTTCTGCGAAAGCTTCAAGGATAAGCTCGTCGACCATATTCGGGAACAATACATTGCTCGTGGTATGTATTTAAGCCGGGTTGCGATCGTTTTCGGCGGCCGCCGGCCGGCGCTGTTTCTTAAACGCGATCTCGCCAATGAGTTGAAGAAGGGCTATTATCCACCGAGGTTCTTTACCATCGACGAGTTCATGCAGTACACGGTCGGGAAAAGCGAGGTCTTCGGGCAGGCGCAGGAACTGGACAATTGTTTTCTTCTTTATCAGTTGGCGAAGGACGTCGCGCCGGAGATCTTAAATGGGCGCGAGACGTTTGCGCAATTCCTGCCCTGGGCGCGCGAGATCTCAAAGTTTATTGACCATCTGGACCTCGAGAATATCGACGACAAGTCGCTTAAAGATATTCAGTTTAACGCGCAGATCGGCTACGACGTCCCCGAAGATATTAACCGCTTGCTTGAGAGCATCATTGCCTTGCGCCGGTCGTATCATCAGGAGTTGATCGACCGGGCCACGTATTGCCGGGGCCTGCAATATTTAAAAGCGTCTGAGTTCGTTGGTAAACACGCCTTTGAAGAGTTCGACCAGATCCTGTTCTGCAACTTTTTCTATTTCCACCGGACGGAAGAGACCGTGGTTAAGGACTTATACCGACGGGGCAAGGCGACGCTGATCTTTCAGGGCGACCAGCGCAAGTGGCCGGTGCTTGAGCGCATTTCTAAAATGTTCGCGTTTCCGATCCAAGAAGGGGAAACGCCTCGGATCCCGCAATTTTCTTTGAACCTTCACGCCGGCTTCGATGTTCATTCTCAGGTCGGATCGGTTCGCGAGATCTTAAAAGGGATCAAAGATCCGGAGAACACGGTTATTGTTCTTCCCGACCCTGATCATATCATCCCGCTTTTGTCCGAGATTCACTCTTTGGTTAAGGACTTTAACGTTTCCATGGGCTATCCGCTCAAGCGCAGCAGTCTGTATTCTCTTTTCGAATTTATCTTCAGGGCGCAGTTGTCGTCGAAGGAGGGGCGCTACTACACAAAAGATTATTTAAAGGCCCTGCGCCATCCGTTTATCAAGAACCTGAAGGTGTCGTCGGATGCCGCGGTTGCGCGCGTTCTGGTCCATAAGATCGAAGAGGTGTTGACGGGCAAGGAGACGACACCTATTTCGGGCAGCCTGTTTATCCGTCTGGAAGATATTGTCGGGCTTGAGGATGTGTATTTGCTGACCGTGGAAATGCTCAGACGTCTCGGCATCAATATCTCAAGAGAAGATCTGCGGTCTGTTCTTGATGAGATCCACGAGATGCTGTTTATCCGCTGGGAGAGGATCGATCATTTTCAAGACCTTTCCGTCGCTCTTGAATATTTTCTGGACATTCTCGTTGATAAAAGTTTTTTAAAGAACTATCCTCTTAATCTCAATATTGCCACGAAGATCTATGGGATCAAAGAGGAACTGGCGGGCGCTTCGTTCGCGCGCGAGGGTTTTAGCAAGGAGGAGATGTTTAGGATCTTCGAGGAGCGGATGAACCACGAGAAGATCCAGTTTAGCGGGTCGCCGCTTAAAGGCATGCAGATCCTCGGGCTGCAGGAGACGCGGTCGCTGAATTTCGATCATGTGATCATCCTCGATACCAATGAAGGGGCGCTGCCGAGCTTGCGGATCCACGAGCCGCTGATCCCGCGCGAGGTTATGATCAGCTTGGGGCTTGACCGTCTCGAACTCGAGGAGGAGATCCAGCGGTATCAGTTCATGCGGCTGATCTCGTCGGCAAAAGATGTCCATCTGGTTTATCAGGAGAGCAAGGATAAGGAACGGAGCCGTTTTGTCGAGGAGCTGATCTGGGAGGAACAAAAGAAAAGCGGGAAGATGACGGCGGCCGCGGTCGCGCGGCCGAGTTTTCTCGTCAATGTCCGTCCTAAGAAAAGGTCTGTTCGCAAGACCCCGGAGATGATTGATTTCTTAAGGGCGCATACTTATTCCGCGTCGAGCATCAACATGTACCTGCGCGACCCGATGGAATTTTACATGAGTTATGTCTTGGGGTTGCGCGAGCAGGAAGACCTCTTAGACGAGCCCGAGGCCCGTCATGTCGGGACGTTCATTCATGAACTGCTCGAGGAGAGTTTCCGGCCCTTCTTGAACAAGGAGCCGAAGATCGATAAGGCCTTCCGGGATCGTTTCGCAAAAATATTCGAACAAAGATTCGAAGAAAAATTTGCGAAGTCGATGAAATCCGATTCGTTTCTGCTGCGCTCGGTTATCGTCGAGCGGCTGAACCAGTTCCTGGACCATGAGCAGATGAGCGAGGAACGGGATGTCGAGGAGATCCTTTATTTGGAGAACCGATTTTCCGACGTCATTTCCATGCCCGTCGGGGATATGAAGTTTCGGTATGTTGTCGACCGTGTCGATAAACTCAGGGACGGGACCGTTATGATTGTTGATTATAAGACCGGCAGCACGGATTCGCTGCCGAAGGCGATCGATCAGATCGCGAGCCTGGTGTTATCGCGCGAAGCGATCTACGAGAACATCAAGTCTTTCCAGGTCCCGCTGTATTTCCATTACTTGAGCAAGCAGTTTCCGGATCAGCCGATCAACGCGGCGCTGTACAACTTAAGGACATTAGAGTTGCACAAATTTATCGGGTCAAAGGTGACATTAGGCAGGGAGAAGATCAACGAGATTTTCTTGAACGCCTTGAACTTCGTCATGACCGAGATCCTGGATCCGGACGTGCCTTTTGAGGAAGATAAGAAATAAAGCAGGGAACGGCCGCGACCGTTCCCTACATAAAATAAAATTATTGTTCAAATTGATCGATGTGTAAAAGCCTGGGTGGATATTGGGTTTGTGGATATGGGGCCGGGCCTTAATGGCACTACCTTAAGGGGTTTTGTCTTTGCGAGCCCCGCTTTTTGGGGCGAAGCAATCTCAGATCAGCTCAATTTGGCCTTAATATGGGATTGCTTCGTCGCCTGGAAGAACTGTAAAGGCTCCTTGCAACGACGGAATATGCTTAAGATAGTGCCATTAGGATGTGAAGGGATTCTGTAATTCCTCAGCCATTGACAGGGTTCGAGAACTTGATTATGTATTGACTCCGGGACGATATGCCGGCTTGCCTGATGAAAAGGATGACTTCGATTTTAATGAGCGCTGCACAACTTTAAAAAAAGAGTTTGAAGAACAATTAAAAGAAGAAAAACTCAATATATTGATTAAAGAAAACTTAAAAAAAGTAAAGATTAATGGGAAGAAATGAAATAGTGAAATCTGAAGATATTCAAAAGAAAATATCGACTGTTAGATGTTTACAGGTGGTGCTTGATAGCGATTTGGCAAAGATTTATGGTGTTGAAACAAAGGTTTTGAATCAAGCCGTAAAGCGAAATAAAGAGCGGTTTCCTGATGGATTTATGCTTCAACTAAGTGAAGAAGAACATGATTCTTTAAGGTCACAAATTGTGACCTTAAAGCTGGCCCTTGGCTTTTTAGGCCAAATGAAATAGATGAGATATTAGAATTAACACAAAAAATAACGGAAAAAAGAGGAGCGGAAGGCCTGAAACAAACGCAACAATTAAGGATTTCTTGACAGTTCAAAAGGAAAGGGCGCGGTATGGAGACAAAGAAAAGCAGCAAGAATAAAATGGCCGTATTTCAAGGGAAAAAAGTGCGGAGGTTATTTGCAAATGGGCAATGGTGGTTTTCGGTAATCGATGTCGTTGCTGTTTTAACCAATAGCGCTGATGCGCGTAATTACTGGAAAGTTTTAAAGCATCGTTTACTAAAAGAAGGGGCTGATCAAACGGTTACAAATTGTAACCGTTTGAAATTAGAATCCGCAGATGGGAAGATGAGACTGACCGATTGTGCCAACACAGAAACGATGTTTCGCGTCATTCAATCTATTCCTTCAAAAAAAGCTGAGCCGTTTAAAAGTTGGCTGGCGCGTGTTGGAAAAGAGCGTATTGATGAGATTGAGGATCCTGAATTGGCTATGCAGAGAACAAAGGCTATTTATGAAAAGAAGGGTTATCCTAAAGATTGGATAGAAAAGCGGATGCGGGGCATTGCCGTCAGACAGAAATTGACGGATGGTGGGATAACAGAGGGGTTGAGACAGATTTGGAATATGCCATTCTTACGAATGAAATCATGCAGGGGGCTTTTGAGCTAAAGGTGGAGGATTATAAAAAGCATAAGGGCCTCAAACGGGAGAATTTAAGGGACCATATGACGGATTTAGAGTTGATTTTAACGATGTTGGGCGAGGCGACAACAACAAAGATTACAGAAGACAGGGATTCGCAAGGTTATGACAGGCTTAAAAAGGACGCCCGGGATGGCGGCGCGGTAGCCGGGCGGACCCGTAAAGATATTGAAAGACAAACAGGGGAAAAAGTTATTTTAAAAAATAATTTTCTGCCAAAAAGAAAGTGGAGTAAACAAATTAAGGTTAATAAAGGTGGCGGACACATTTTGTGAAAAAGGTGAAAACCAAATTCGAGGATGTAATCCGAATTAATGAAATTGATAGCCCGATACGAAGAGCAGGGGTAATACTTGTGAAGGGGATGCGGAGAGTCAGAGGCGCTGACGGCAGCCCGATCTCAATGGAAGAATTTCTTGAGAGTTTATTTGGAAAATTGCCGGACTTTTTTAAGAATGAAGAGGAATTGCGTAAAATCTGGTCAGATCCCCTTACCAGAAAGACTTTGCTTGATAGGCTTGCTGATGCAGGGTTTGGTTTGGACGAATTGATCAACTTGCAGAAAATGATCAACGCGGAGAAAAGCGATTTATTTGATGTTCTTGAATATATTTCGTTTGAAGTTCAGCCCATCACACGGGAAGCGCGGGTGGCTCAGGCCCAAATAAAGATTTTTCAGGGTCTGGATAATAAGCAGAAGGATTTTCTGGAATTTGTTCTCTCCAAATACATCGAAACCGGCGTTGAAGAACTCGATCAAGAGAAATTGCCGGATCTTCTTACATTGAAATATCAAGCACTAAGCGACGCAGAGGAGATATTGGGTGGGGTTGACAATATCCGTTCGACCTTCATTGATTTTCAGAAGTATTTGTATGAAGAGGCAGAAAAGAGGGGCTTGTGATTGAGGAAAGAAAAAGGTCGCTGTCCCCTGGTATGGAATACCTTAATAAATTCCTGATGGACATCATTTCCTGCATATGCTATTATTTTCTCCATACCGTACCTCCCGATTTA
>DAOWBD010000155.1 GCA_030634235.1 Candidatus Omnitrophota bacterium
GATGGTGGTGATCATCGCCTTGAGTGCGTCCATTTTTGAGTGTTTTATTATTTTACCTTCGCATTTAGCTGCTTTTGTCAAGGGATCAAGATCTAAAAACATCAGTCATGTAGGGACCCCGGGAAAGAAGTGGTTCAAGAAAGTATCAGCCTGGTACTTACGTGTCTTGCGCAAGGCGTTAAAACATCGATATTTTGTCTTGGGATTTCTTATTTTCGTCCTGATTCCGGCAGTTATTTTTGCGGCCCATGTTACTAAGTTGAATGTTGTCATGTTTTCAGGGGAGGGGATCGAGGAATTTTATATCCGGGCCGAGGCCAAAACAGGGACGAGCCTCGAGCAGATGGAGGCCTTGCTTGCGCCGGTCGAAGATCTGGTGGAGACGATCCCGAAAGATGAATTGGAGTCTTATCGCAGCTATATCGGAAGTATTTCTCAGGAACACGGGTTTGATCCTAATTCAAAGAATGGTTCCCATTTAGCCCAGACGACCGTCTATTTGACTCCTTTGCAAAAACGGCATCGAAAACCTGATGAGATCAAAGAGTCCTTACGCGGAAAACTAGAGCTGATCAAGGGGTTTGAGAAACTCTATTTCTTCTCGCCTAAAGAGGGGCCTCCGACGGGACGGGCCATTTCTGTGGGGATCAAGGGGGATAACTTTGCGGTCCTCAATGAAATAGCGGATAAGATCGTGGCAAATCTCAGCACGGTACCCGGGGTTTCTGATGTGGATACGAATTATGAATTCGGCAAAAAAGAATTGCGTATTACCGTCGATGAAGCTAAGGCCAAGAAATTCTTCATTAGCGTCGACGATATCGCCACGACCGTCCGGCAGGCCTTTAAAGGAGGCATTGCGACAACCGTTAAGCCCGAGCGGGCCGAAGATGAGATCGATGTGGTGGTGCGTTTTCCTGAGAGTTCGCGCAATAGCCTTGACGACTTTAATAAAATTCTCGTGCGGAATCAAAAAGGGAATCTCGTGCCGCTCGATTCGGTCGCCTCGGTCGAGGAACGAGAAGGCATTTATGCCATTACGCATCTCGATGGCAAGCGAACGGTCTGGGTGACCGGTGATGTCGACGAGGAGCAGGCGACTTCGCTGGGCGTCAACTTAGGGTTAAAGAAGGCCTTCAAGAATATCCCGCTGGAGTACAGTGGCTATACCTTAAAGTTCGGCGGTGAGTATGAAGAACAACAAGAAACCCAACAAAGCCTGCTCTTTTCTTTTGTTATTGCCTTGCTTCTGATCTTCATTATATTTACAGCTATATTCGGGTCTTTGGTGCAACCGTTTATTGTTATGACCGCCATTCCGTTTGGGTTTCTGGGGGTTATCATCGCCTTTATGCTGCACGGCCGGCCGCTGAGTTTCTTTGCGCTGATGGGGTCCGTGGGCTTAACGGGTATTGTGGTCAATAATTCAGTTGTTTTGGTGCATTGTATCAATAATTTGAGAAAATCGGGAAAAGATCGACGGGAATCGATTGTCGAAGGCGGCAAAAGCCGGTTACGTCCCGTTATGATGACCAATATGACCACCATTGGCGGGCTTGTCTCCGTGGCGTACGGTATCGGCGGCGGCGATCCGTTCTTAAAGCCCATGGGGCTTTCGATCATCTGGGGCCTGTTCTTTGCGACGGGTCTTACGCTCATTGTTATTCCCTGCATTTATGCCATTATTGATGATCTGACCGTAAAGATCCTTCATCGTGATACGGTTAAGCAAGTGTCCACCCAGTAATTTAAGACAGTGCTTTTTCCTGCCGGAACGCATACCAATAGCAAACGATATAGGAAGGGATGTGAGGGATCATGAGGATGGTAAAGATGATCAGGCTGGCCTTGGGCCTTCTGTAGTAAAGGGTGACGAGGGAATTCATCTCGAAAGAGTGCCCGGTGATCTCGAAAAGGCAACGAAGAATAAATAAACATTTCCAGAAATCGGTGGACAGAAAGCGGATGCGATAGGCATAAAGAAAAACAGGGATCCAGTGAACGGTGTTGAGCAGGACCTGCATGACGTGCGCGCTGTAAGTTACATAAAAAATAGGATCAAATGAACGCAGGATAAAGTAGTAAAAAAAAGTTTGCGAATCCGGCATGAACAGGTAAAAAACTTTCTTAGCGATAAACAGCAGCATGACTAACAAATAGATCTTCCAGACCCAGGGATGTTTTAGCGGCATGCGGTTATTATGTCAAAGTTTCCCGGTAAAATCACGAAGTATTTTGTTTGCAGTGTATCTGGTCGACAAATTTCTTAAAATACTTTGTTTGTTCGTTGGATTTTGTGATAGAATGAAAATGTTATGAAAAAGAGATTCGAAACAATTATTGAAGATATTTATGAGAAGGATTGCCGTTACAGGGAAGATTCCTATGTCTTTGTCATGGAGGCGTTAGCCTATACGCAGAAGAAATTCAAGCGTTCCAAACATGTCAAGGGTGAGGAAATGCTTAAAGGCATGCGCGAGCTTCTCTTAAATAAATTCGGCCCGATGACCATGACCGTTCTGGAACACTGGGGGATCAAGAATACCGAAGATTTCGGGAATATCGTCTTTAATCTGGTGGAAAACCAGGTTCTCAGCAAGACCGAAGATGATAATATCGAAGAATTCAGGAACGGGTATAATTTTGAGGAGGTTTTTGACTCCGGTTACCGCAAGCAGTTGGCGAAGAAGATCAGCCGGATGCGGTCGATATAAATAGGTCGTAGACTTTAGACTCTAGACAAAAGTGGCAAGACAAGGTAGAATTTACCTTGTCTTTTCTATTGTAAGGCTCCGGAACCTGGATGTTTGATCATGCAATCTCTCGAAGACATTTCCGTCCAATATGTTAAGGGCGTCGGCCCGGC
>DAOWBD010000032.1 GCA_030634235.1 Candidatus Omnitrophota bacterium
CATGACGATTTCAATGGTCATAAATGCTATCCTTGATCCCTTGCTGATTTTTGGGCTCTGGGGTTTTCCACGTTTAGAATTGGAGGGGGCAGCCATAGCCACTGTCATTGCCCGCGCTGTTGCTTTGGTATTTTCTTTATTGATTTTACATTTTAAGAAAAAGTTGATTGATTTCACCTTGCCGTCTCTTCAGGAATTTACTGTTTCAGCAAAACAATTTCTTTATATGGGTGTTCCGGCCGCCGTGTCCCGATTACTTATGCCGGTGATGACGGCGGTCATTATGCGCTTGGTGGCAGGATTCGGGGCCGCCGCTGTTGCCGCCTTTGGCGTTGTCTTAAGGATTGAAATGCTTGTCTTTACCGTGGTGATGGCTTTAGCGACGGCCTTAGTTCCTTTTATAGGCCAGAACTGGGGCGCGAAGAATTTTAGCCGCGTGAAAGAAGCTCTAAAGACAGCCAATGCCTTTTCGCTCTGGTGGGGGTTGGGCAGTTCTTTTGTGTTACTGGTGCTGGCCGTTCCTCTCGGACATTTATTTGGAAAAGATATTGAGGTTGCCGATCACATTGCGCGGTATTTATGGATCATGCCGATAGGCTATGGCCTGCGTGGATGTTCATTTTTAGTAGCCTCGTCGTTTAATGCCATGAATAAGCCTATGCTGTCGATTACGTTAAATTTAGTGCGTGTGTTCGGATTGTTCATTCCAATGGCTTTCTTCGGCAGCCGGATAGGCGGATTGGCCGGATTGTTTGTTGGATTATGTTTGGCGAGTTTGGGGGCAGGAATACTGGCAATGATTGTAGGGAATCGGTCTCTTAAAAACCTTTGTTTCACCACATCTGGTAAAAATAGGGACAGACACCTATTTAAATAAATTTCCGGGGACGTGTGACGTAACCCCAATTAACGTCGTTCAGAAATTAATTATTGCATTGCTCCACAGCATCCTATATAATTCTTATATAGTATGATAAGTCCAAGCAAGACAAACCGGAAGTTGCGCAAGACCGGGAATTACACGTACATGCTCACATTGCCCAAGGAATGGGTGAAGGCGCTCAAGTGGCGGGCGAAACAGATGGTCACCCTTGAGTTGAAGGACGATCACATTGTCATTAAAGATGTAAAAAGTAAGTAGTACACTGTTACCTAAATTTTTGTACCAACTGTCATTGCGAGGACGACAGGCCGAAGCAATCTCATTCGCCTAAGATTGCTTCGCACCTTCGGTGCTCGCAATGACAAATGGGTACAAGGATTCACCTAACAGTGTACTAGTGTTGCCATTTCAAAATCTCAATTTCAAATAATCAAAACAGTAAAAAAGGAGAGGGCAATGAAAAAGAAAACCACATTAACCTCGGCACGTTACACGAAACTTTTGAAGGATGTCCGAAGGATCATCGAGGAGGGGAAGGCGCGGGCCACACGGGCGGCTAATGAAGAACTGATTCTCGCTTATTGGCAGGTTGGCGAACGGATTTCTGTAGAAAAGCTTACTGAAAATGCTGGATACGGGGATGCTATTCTCGAGGATTTATCGGAAGAGATCGGCATTGATTCATCGACATTAAAACGATGTATTTATTTTTTTCAGACATACAATCGTGCCCCTAGTGGCACGAATCTATCCTGGTCCCATTACAGGGAACTGCTGCCTTTGAAAGATGACACGCAGCGCCAATGGTACGAAGACTTAGCCGAGGATGAGGGGCTGAATGTCGCACAGTTGACTAAGGTGATCAAGGAAGACCGATACGGACAATCCCAGAGCGGCAGCAAAAAATCGCAGAAACCTACACTCAGGCGCCCGACCGAGCCGACGTATGTGTACAAGGCGATTGTCGAGCGTGTCATCGACGGGGACACATTGCTGTTGCGCATTGATCTTGGATTCCAGGTCTCAAAGGAGCAGCGCGTGAGGCTGGCCGGGATTGACACGCCGGCGATGGATGAACCCGGAGGCAAAGAGGCCTACACCTACGTCCTCAACCAGCTGGCCAAAGTGGATTTTGTCATGATCAAGACTAACAAGATTGACATCTACGGCCGGTATGTTGGAGACATTTTTTACTCGTTTAAGGGGAGCAGTAAGGCGGAAATTTTCGCAAAAGGGCGGTATTTGAACCAGGAATTGGTTGAAAAGGGCCTGGCCAGGGTCTTTTGAATTAATGTCATTCCCGTCTCGCAAGACTGTCATCCCCGCGAAAGCGGGGATCCACAGACCTGGATTCCCGCTTACGCGGGAATGACACCGGCGGGTGGGGATGACAGGGGGGATAAAGTCCTTGATTTTTAAAACCGAATTGGTTAGAATACCCTTTCTTCAAACATTCCTTTAACATGCATTAATAGTAGAATTAATTTAATGGACAAGATCGTTTCGCTGTGTAAAAGACGCGGCTTTATTTTTCAGTCCTCCGAGATCTACGGCGGGCTTGCGAGCACGTTCGATTACGGGCCTTTGGGCGCCGAGTTGAAGAAAAATGTCAAGGCGGCCTGGTGGAAGGCGAATATTCACGATCGCGATGACATGGTTGGTTTGGATTCCAGTATTCTGATGCATCCACAGGTTTGGGAGGCGTCGGGACATGTCAATAATTTTTCCGATCCTTTTGTTAGCTGCCCGTCGTGTAAAAGATATTTCCGGTTAGACAAGGTTTGGGATGAAATTCGGGAAAGCTCCTGGTTCCATTCGCTTAGTAAAGTGATGGCCGGGGAAAAGGACAGTTCTTATCTTTTGCGTTGGGCCAAAAAAGAAGGGAAGAAGGCCGCGCCTAATTTGGCATTGGTTAAAGAACCTGAAGTAACTCTTTCCTGGATGGCTGAATTAAACACAGAGTTTAAAGGGGTTGATTTAGATTTCAAGGGTTTCATCGGATGTATTGCAGCTAAGCAGAGCGGAGTTCCTCAAATGCCTTGTCCCCAGTGCGGTGAAGGTTTGCCTGAAGATGGTGTTGCGGCAAACTTGATGCTTAAGACTTCTCTTGGGCCCGTCGAGGCGACAGCTGAGAAAGTTTTTTTAAGGCCTGAAACAGCGCAGGGGATCTTCGTCAATTTCAAGAACGTGATCGACGCTACCAGCCGCAAACTGCCGTTTGGCATCGCCCAGATCGGTAAAGCTTTCCGTAATGAAGTGACCACGGGCAATTTTACCTTCCGCATGCGCGAGTTCGAGCAGATGGAGATGGAATATTTCACAAAACCTGAAGATGCCGAAGAGTGTTACCATCAATGGATTCAGGACCGTTTAAACTGGTATCTAGACTTAGGCATAAAGAAAGAGAGTTTAAGGATCCGTCCGCACGCGGCTGATGAACTGGCCCATTACGCCAAAGGGTGCAGTGACATCGAGTACAAATTCCCGTTTGGCTGGTCGGAGCTCGAAGGGATCGCCAACCGCACTGACTTTGATCTCAAGCAGCACTCTGAGTTCTCGGGCAAGGACCTGCGCTACCAGGATAAAGTCACCAATGAACGATTTTTCCCTTACGTGATCGAGCCTTCGGGCGGGGCCGACCGGGCGACGCTGGCGTTTCTCGTCGACGCGTATCATGAAGAAGAAGTCGAAGGCAGGACGCGCGTTGTTCTGAAACTCAGCAAGCAACTCGCGCCGACGAAGGTCGCCGTTCTGCCGCTTTTAAAGAAGAACGGTGAGATCGTCGCGCTGGCCAAGAACATCAAAACAGATCTGCAGAAGTGTTTTACAACCGTCTACGATGACACGGCGGCGATCGGAAAATTGTACCGGCGGCAGGATGAGGTCGGAACGTTTTTCTGCGTCACCGTCGATGTCGATTCGCTTTCGGACAGGCAAGTCACGGTCAGAGAACGGGATACGATGACGCAAGAGCGCATCCCGCTGGATAATTTAAAAACCTATTTAGTCGAAAAGTTAGCAAGCTAGTACACTGTTAGGTAAATCCTTGTACCCATTTGTCATTGCGAGCACCGAAGGTGCGAAGCAATCTTAGGCGAATGAGATTGCTTCGGCCTGTCGGCCTCGCAATGACAGTTGGTACAAAAATTTAGCTAACAAAGCACTAGTTAGCAAACTTAAGAAAAGAAAGGCAAGGAAGAACATGGCAAAGAAGTACGTTTATTTTTTCGGGGGCGGAAAAGCCGAAGGTAAAGCATCAATGAAAGAAGAGCTTGGCGGTAAGGGCGCGAACCTGGCAGAGATGTCGGCGATCGGCATTCCGGTTCCTCCAGGATTCACGATCTCAACCAATGTCTGCGACTTTTATTATTCGCACGGGAAGAAAAATCCTCCGACGCTGGATAAGGAGATCGACGCGAATATCAAGAAATTAGAAAAATCATTAGGCACCAAATTCGGTGACAAGAATAATCCGCTGTTAGTTTCTGTCCGTAGCGGCGCTGCTGTTTCGATGCCGGGGATGATGGACACGGTCCTGAATCTCGGGATCAACGACGATGTGGTTGCGGGACTCGCGAAGAAGACGGGCAATGAGCGCATGGCCTGGGATTCCTACCGCCGGTTCATCAATATGTTCGGTGATGTCTGCTTAGGCGTCGACCACGAGCATTTTGAAAAAGAACTGACGCGCGTTAAGAAAAAATACAATCGCGACCTGGATACAGACTTAACAACCGAAGAGTTAAAGGAAGTTGTTGAGGCTTACAAAAAAGTTTACAAAGACAGTGTGGGTAAGGATTTCCCGACGAATGCCCGTGAGCAATTAACGTACGCGGTTAACGCGGTGGTGGGTTCATGGAATGCCGGTAGAGCGGTTGCCTACAGGAATATTAACAAATTACGAGGGCTTAAGGGAACGGCTGTTAACGTTCAGGCGATGGTCTTTGGAAACATGGGCGACAGCTCCGGAACCGGAGTTGCCTTTACGCGTAATCCCGCCGACGGAACGAATGAATTCTACGGCGAGTACCTTATTAATGCCCAGGGCGAAGACGTTGTCGCCGGGATCCGCACGCCGGACCCGATCTCGACGCTGAAGAAAAAAATGCTGACGATGTACCAACAGTTAGATAAAATTCGTCTTAAGCTCGAGAGGCATTACAGAGACATGCAGGATGTTGAGTTTACCATTCAGGAAGGTAAGCTTTTCATGCTTCAGACAAGAACCGGAAAAAGAACCGGATTGGCTGCTGTTAAATTAGCGGTCGACATGGTTAAGGAAAAAATGATCACCGAAAAAGAAGGTTTGATGCGCATCGACGGCGATCAGTTGAATCAGTTACTTTTTCCGATTTTTGATCCTAAAGAAAAATTAAATGCAATCGGCGACGGGCGTACGATTGCTAAAGGCATGCCGGCGGGTCCCGGGGCTGCTACCGGAGTCATCGTCTTTACGGCGGATGACGCGGTTGTGTGGGCCGGGAAGGGCAAGAAAGTTATTCTGACCCGTAAGGAAACATCACCGGAAGACGTCAGCGGGATGTGGGCGGCAGAAGCGATTTTGACATCAACAGGCGGCATGACATCACACGCGGCGGTTGTCGCGCGCGGATGGGGGAAATGTTGTGTTGTCGGTTGCGGCGCGCTTGATATTGACGCCAAGAAGAAAATTATTACGGTCGGCGACCAGATCATCAAAGAAGGTGATGAGGTTTCGATCGACGGAAGCACGGGTGAAATTTTATCCGGGAGCATTCAGACATCGGCCTCCCCGGTTGTATCCGGTATTGTCGATGGAAACAAGGCGGCATTTAAGCATCCGATTTGTCAGATGTTCCTCGAGGTAATGCGATGGGCCGACAAATACCGTGAGATCAATGTGCGTACGAATTCAGATTCTCCGAAAGATTCCATGGCCGCGCGCGCTTTAGGCGCCGAGGGCATTGGGCTTTGCCGGACGGAGCACATGTTCTTCGAAGGTGACCGCATCTGGGCGATCCGCGAGATGATCCTCGCCGGTGACCTCGCCGGGCGCGAAAAGGCGCTTGCGAAGTTGCTGCCTGTTCAGCGTGAAGACTTCGAAGGAATCTTCAAAGCGATGAACGGTTATCCTGTGACAGTTCGTTTACTCGATCCGCCATTGCATGAGTTTTTACCGCATACTAAAGAGGGACAAGAAGAGATGGCAAAGCGGCTCAAAATTACCGCCGAGCAAGTGAAATCAAAGGTTAGCGCTCTTCACGAGTTTAACCCGATGCTTGGTCATCGTGGCTGTCGTCTTTCGATTACCTATCCTGAGATTTGTGAAATGCAGGCAAGGGCGATCATGGAAGCGGCTTGTAACATGACGAAAAAAGGAATTAAAGTTCTTCCGGAGCTGATGATTCCTCTTATTGGAACGAAAGCGGAGTTCGATGTTCTTGCTGAACTCATTCACAAAGTTGCCAAAGACGTCATCGCGAAAAGCGGCGTTAAAGTAAATTACATGGTCGGTACGATGATGGAAATTCCGCGGGCTACGTTGATTGCGGATACCGTTGCGGAAAATGCCGAGTTTTTCTCGTTTGGAACGAATGACCTCACACAGATGACATTCGGATACAGCCGCGACGACATCGGAACGTTCTTGCCGGAATACCTCGACAAGAAAATCCTGTTGGATGACCCGTTCGCGTCGATCGACGTCGAGGGTGTGGGGCAGCTTGTTAAAGTCGGTGTTGAACGTGGCCGCGCGACGCGCAAGGACCTGAAGATCGGTGTTTGCGGGGAACATGGCGGAGATCCTGATTCCGTTAAGTTCTTTGTGAGTTGCGGACTGAATTATGTGAGCTGTTCTCCTTACCGCGTGCCGATCGCCCGTTTAGCGGCGGCGCAAGCGGCCATTGAATCCGGCAGCGTCGGAAAGAAGAAGGCTAAGAAGGCGGCCGGAAAGTCAAAGGCGAAGAAAACGACGGCAAAGAAGTCGGTTTCAAAAGGACGTAAAAAGACAAAGAAGTAATGATGATGAATTCAGCCCCCGGGACCAGTGTCCCGGGGCGCTGAGAAACGGATAACCTACTGCGAAAGTGAACCATGACTGATTCCATCAAAGCATATCTCAAAGACATACGGCCGATCGCTCTTTTAACGCCCGAGGAAGAGATCGACTTGACAAGAAAGCTTAGAAAAGGCGACAAAGAGGCCCGGAACAAAATGATCCGGGCAAATTTGCGTCTAGTGATCAGTATCGCTAAGCGGTATGTGAACCTCGGGGTTCCCTTGGGCGATCTCATCGAGGAGGGGAACATCGGTTTAATGAAAAGCGTTGAGAAGTTTGATCCCGACAGGGGCTTTCGTTTCTCGACGTACGCGGCGTGGTGGATCAAACAGGGGGTTTCGCGCGCGATCATTGATCAGGGAAAGATGATCCGGGTTCCCGTTTACATGAACGAAGAGATCCTCAAGTACAAGAAGACCATTGAAAAGCTCACGCATAAACTTAAGAGAATCCCGCGCGTCGGTGAAGTGGCCAAGCGAATGAAGGTTTCCGTCGACAGGATCAGGGAGCTCGATCGGTCGATCGCGAAGATGTCGAGCTTAGACGCCCCGATCGGGGACAGCGGCGAGGGTCAGATTAAGGATATTATTGAGGATGTGAATGTTGTCAGTCCCGACGCGGAGCTTGAGGTATTTTTTGACAAGGAGAGGGCGATCGGGTTCCTTGAGCTGCTCAATGCCCGTGAGCGGAAAATTGTCGAATTGCGTTACGGGCTCGAGGACGGCAATACCCATACGCTAGCCGAGATCGCAAAGACCTTGGGTGTTTCGCGCGAGCGTGTCCGTCAGATCGAGGCGGCGACGATCAAAAAGATCAGACAAATCGTTCAACAAAAAGAACAGGAACAAGACGGTGAGTAGTAAAAAAAGAAAACCAACCTTTGTTTTAGTGATTCCGCGTTTTGAAGATATTTTCCATTCCTATTACGCCGGTGAGATCATCCGGGGGGTCAGTCTTTCGGCGAGCCGGCTCAATGCCGATTTTCTTACTCACATTACCGACCGGTCGAATCATCACGGGTGGCTGGATTCGTCCTTGATGGATAAGAATTACATCGACGGTATTATTTTCGCCGATATCGACAATGATCTCGGGGTTGTCAAAAAAGCGCTTCGCTGGGGCATGCCGTGCATGGTTTTGAACAACATACTTGACGAGCCGATCAATTACGTCGCTGTCGACAATCACACGGCGGCCTTTGGCGTCGTCGAGCATTTTATGAAATTGGGCCATACACAGATCGCGACGGTCGCCGGGGATATCTCGACGCAAGCGGGGCTCAAGCGGCTCGAAGGGTACCGCGAGGCTTTGTACTCGAAGGATATTCATGTCGCCAGAAGCTACGTGACGTTCGGCGATTTTTTAAGGACCCCCGCCCGGGTGGCGGCTAAAAAACTTCTTAAGCTCAAGAACCGCCCGACGGCCATCTTTGTGGCATCCGATGTCATGGCTCTTGAGGTGATGGACGTCGCTAAAAGTTTAGGCATTCGCGTTCCCGATGAATTGTCGATTGTCGGTTTTGACGACAATCCCTTCAGTACGACCGGGCCGGTAAAACTGACGACGGTCTCGCAGCCGCTTGTCGAGATGGGGCGTCTGGGGGCGGAGAGCCTTTTTCAAATCAGCCGCGGTAAAGTGAAGTTGCCTTTGAAGGTGGTTCTGCCGACGAAATTGGTCAAGCGGCAATCTGTGAGTACGGTTGCAGGGGCAAACAAATTGGCATCGAAATTTCAATAATA
>DAOWBD010000140.1 GCA_030634235.1 Candidatus Omnitrophota bacterium
ATCGACGGCAAGAGAACGGCACCGGCCAAGATCAAGAATATTAAACCTCTGAAGAATGTAACGGAATTAATGATCACGATCCATGAGGGGCGCAAGCGGCAAGTGCGTTTTATGTTTGCCAAGGTGGGGCATAGAGTGATTTATTTAAAAAGGCTTATTCAGGGGCCGCTTGTTTTAGGGGCGCTCAAAAAAGGAACATGGCGCCCGCTTAGCCGGGAAGAAATCGAGAAGATAAAGAAGATATAGAGTCCTTATGATCACGATCAATAATATAACGATGGGGTTTACGAAGCGGACATTGTTCAAGGATGTAACGCTCAGTATCTTTCCCAAAGAAAAGATTGGGTTAAGCGGCCCTAATGGTTCCGGAAAAACGACACTCTTTTCCATTATCCTCGGACAGATGGAGCCCCTTGCGGGTAACGTGCAGATACAAAAAAATATCAATATCGGTTATCTTCCGCAAGAGGCTAAATTTGATTCGAAAAAGACAGTGATGGAAGAACTTACCGAGGGAGATGACCGGATCCGGAAGCTTATGGATGAAAAACGGAAATTGGAGGATACGCTTAAGGCTGATACGGACCGCTATGGTGACGTTCTTCATGAATTGGAACAGCTCGGAATTTATGAGGTTGAGCACAAGGCAGAGAAGATCCTTATGGGGCTGGGTTTTAAAACGTCCGATTTTCACCGCCCGATCATCGAGTTGAGCGGCGGCTGGAGGATGCGTACCCTGCTTGCCAAGATGCTGACTTATCCGTACGACCTTCTTCTTCTCGACGAGCCGACGAATTATTTGGATCTTGGCGCGACCTTGTGGCTTAAAGATTTTCTCGCCAATTATCAAGGGGCGTTTGTCCTGATCTCTCACGACAGGGTTTTCCTGAATGATGTCACAAACTACACGATCGTTCTGGAAGGCGCCCAGATGGCCAAAGTGAAAGGGAATTACAATACTTACGAGCAGCAAAAAGGGATCCAGCAGAAATCCCTGGAGCGCAGAAAAAAAGTGGTTGATAAAAAGCGTCAACAACTAGAACGGTTTGCGCAGCGCTTTCACGCCCAGCCTAACCGGGCTGCGGCGGTTCGCAATAAACGGAAGATGATTGAGAAATTAGAGAATATTGAGTTGGCGCACGATGAGGAAAGTATTAAAGATTTTGAATTCTCGGATATAAAACAAAGCGGGTACATGGTAACTCAGTTATTGGGTGTTGGTAAATCCTATGGGGATAATACCGTCTATGAGAATCTGGATCTTGAAATTGTTAAGGGGCAAAAGGTATGTTTGGTCGGCCCCAACGGAGCAGGGAAGTCGACATTGCTGAAAATGCTTGCGGGTGTTCTTAAGCCGGACTCCGGAGAGATCAGGCAAGGCCATCAAGTGGACAATGGGTATTTTTCGCAAACGCGGCTAGATGTTTTAAATCCGAACAGAACGGCATTTGATGAGGTTAGCATGGCAGGAAAGAATGTTCAGGCTGTGAAGGTCAGAAGCCTTCTCGGATTGTTTAACTATCGCGGCGATGATGTTTTTAAACATGTAAAGGTCTTGTCCGGTGGCGAGAAGAGCCGGCTGATCCTGGCCAAGCTTTTGATCGACCCGCCCAATTTTATGTTGTTAGACGAGCCGACGACACATTTGGATATTGACGGCGTGACGGCGTTAACGGTCGCTTTTAAAAAATATGAAGGGACCGTATGTTTTATCAGCCATGACCTGTTTTTTATCAAGGAAATCGCTGATTGTATTGTCGATGTCAACAACGGGAAGATCAGGGTCTATGCCGGCGGATTAGAATATTATTTAGAGAAGAAAAAAGAATTGGAAGGGATATCGAGCGGGGCCAAGCAGCAGAAGTCGGACCGAAAATTGTCTAAGAAAGAAAAGCAAAAAAAATATAAAGAAGGGAAAGAGAATACAGCCCTTACGGACCTTAAGGTACAGCATAAGCAGGCTTTGAAGAGGATCTCTCAGATCAAGAATGAAATAAAGAATTTGGAAAAAGAGCAGAAAGATCTTGAGACGGAAAGTTATGTCAAGTCGCGCCATCTTTCCAAGTCGTTCGACAAGCGGAACTCCGATGTGCTTAAGGAGTATGGCCGGCGCCTGAAAGATATTCAAACCCGTTCGCGCGAGATCGAGACTACGATCAAGAAATTAAAAGACGAGCGCGACCGGATCAGTAAGTAAGAATATTCATGAAACTGAAACTTGATCTCCATGATATTTATTCGAGCGGTAAACAGCTTGAGGATGCTCTAGCGGCCGTGATGGCCGAAGCGCAGAAAAAGCGCGCGAAATGTGTCGAGATCATACCCGGTAAAGGAAGCGGGCAGTTAAAAAAATATGTTCTACGCTTCCTTGAAAAAGGATATAAAGGGGTTTATCATAGAATCGAGAAGGACGATAAGAATTGGGGTCGAATCTTTGTCTGGTTCCGGTGGGAGTAAATAAGGAGAAAGTAGTTTGAAAAGACTGGGCATTATATTTGCGGGATGTTTGCTTTTATGCGGGTGCTCGAAAGTGCGGCATCTTGACCAGCTTTTAACGTTAAAAGACCTGGCGAATGAACAAACACAGTTAGGCCAATATGTCGAGGGGCAAGACCGGAATTTTGAATTGATGTTAGAAGAGATAAAAGCCGGAACGCTGGAATTGTACTCGAATAAAAGAAAGATCCAGCGGGCATTCGGAGATCCTGTTTATGCCAGGAATGTGGTGGAGGATGATCAGGAACTGGAATCCTGGTTGTACCGTTATGCGACACAATATTTTGGTGCTGAAAAGGTTTACCTTTATTTTGATCTTGACGGCAATCTTGTGAAATCGGAATACATAGAGGGAACAAATGGGGAAAGCGGGCAAGAAACCACGCCAGAAGATGGACGGCAAGAAATTTGAAGGTGCAGAGGGGCAGGGGCCAAAGCCGAAGAAAGAAAAAGACTGGTCTTTTGAAGACATTGCACGTTCCAAGCTTCATCGACGGTGAATTAGCAGAATGACCAAGATAACTCAAGCGACCCTGATGGCAGTTTATGAGAGGCTATTGGCGGCCTTTGGCCCTCAAGAGTGGTGGCCCGCTCAAACACGGTTCGAGGTCATCGTTGGCGCTATCCTGACCCAGAACACGAACTGGGGGAATGTGGAGAAGGCGCTGGTCAATCTCAAGAGGAACAAGCTCCTATCGCCGCA
>DAOWBD010000024.1 GCA_030634235.1 Candidatus Omnitrophota bacterium
CTCCAAAACCCTCGGCCCCGCCAGCATACCGTCTTTTGTAACGTGCCCGATGAGGAACAGAGCAATCCCTTTAGATTTTGCTAAATGCGTTAACACCGCCGAGCATTCCCTGACCTGGCTGACGCTTCCCGGCGATGAAGAAATCTCCGGGCTATAGATCACCTGAACCGAATCAACAACGACCACATCGGGTTTCATTTTATTGATGTAGCCGATAATATCCTCCAGGTTCACCTGATTCACGATATACAGCGACCTGTTTTCCTTCGTACTTAAACGCCCGGCGCGCACGCGCGTCTGCTTAACAGATTCCTCTCCGCTGACATAAAGAACTTTTAATCCCTTCTCGCTCAAAGCACATCCGACCTGCAGTGCCAATGTTGATTTGCCGATCCCCGGATCGCCGCCGATCAACGTCACCGCACCGGGAATGATCCCCCCGCCCATAACGCCGTCGAATTCCCTGATCTCCGTTGTATATCTTTTCTCGTCTCCGGTCAAAACATCCATCAGAAGAACGGGGCCCTCTTTTAACGTAACCCTGTTGCGCTTGTCGGTCAAGGGAGCTGTTGTCTCCTCGACCAACGAGTTCCAGCTGTCACACCCGGAGCATTTCCCGGCCCACCGGGGAAACTGGGTCCCGCAATTCTGGCAAACAAATAATGTTTTTGTTTTCATTCTGTTTTTTTGCTCGCCTTCGGACGGTATAATAATTTCCAGGGATGCTCTTTGAGGTCGGCGGTTAACCCCTGCAGGTCATCGTAAAGACGTTCATCATACAACAGGCGCCCGACAGTCCCTTTTCCCTCTCTCATATCAAGGACAAGACTGTCAAGACCTCCAGTCAATGAACTTAAATTCTCTAATGTTGTCCCGATCAAATCAATATTTTTCTCGTCACTGATCAGACGGTCAAGACCGCCAACGGCATTTTCCAGTTTAGTCGACACCTCCATAACCCGCGCGGAGATCGCTTCCTGGGCGATCGGGTCTTTCCCGATAACAATCTGTTTCGCTTCAAGAAAACTTTGGGTGTCTTCCCCCGGGAAGATCTCGATATATTTCTCGCCCATCATCCCCAATTGATTAACCGTTATGACTGAATCCCTGGGGATCATCGTCTCCTCTTTAACCCAAATCTCCACTTCGACCTTTGTCCGGCTATCCGTGCGATCGAAGAATAATTTAATATCTCGCACAAGCCCTTCATCGACACCGGCGATCCGTACAGGCGCGTTCTTCTTCAGGCCGTTCGCAAATCCGAAAACAACCCGAATCGGCTTTCCCTTCGCCAGAACAGATGAGTCGCTGACCGAGAAAATAAACATCGCCAGCAAGACCATAGCGATCAGCATGAACACGCCGACTTTAAATTCAAGATTGGATTCTTTTGGCATACTTTAATCCCCCGGTTAATGTGTCAATCGCAAATTCTTTGCGCCAAACACGCTGCTTACTGCTCACCGGCATTAATGCGAATGCCCGTAGATCAGATTTTCATTATCTGTAATCGGCCCATGCGCCTCGCCATGAATGAACTGCTTGACCACAGGGTGCCGCGTATTGCGTATCTCGTCGGGGCCTCCTTCAGCGATCACCCTTCCGTGATAGAACATGGCAATCGAATCCGCAACTTTATAGGCGGAATTCATGTCGTGCGTGACAACGATCGAGGTAACCTGCAGTTTGCGCCCCAGGTCAATGATCAGGTTATTGATCGCATCAGCCGTAATCGGGTCCACCCCGGTCGTCGGCTCATCATAAAAAATCATCTGAGGCTTCATGCATAACGCGCGCGCGAGGCTCACCCTTTTTTTCATCCCACCGCTTAATTCGGAAGGCATCATCTCTTCGATGCCCTGAAGGCCGACCAACCCTAAAGATTCTTCGACCCTATCACGCACTATCTTTTTATCCAACTGCATAAACTCATCGAGGACGAACGAAACGTTCTCTGCAACATTAAGCGAATCAAAAAGGGCGCCGCCTTGAAAGACCATCCCCATCTCCATGCGGAACTTGTTATAATCCCTTTCGGAGAGTTCCGTAGCCTCCTGGCCGTTAATCTTGATCGAACCGGAATCCGGCCTTAAGATGCCGACGATATTCTTCAGAAAGACACTTTTACCGACGCCAGAACGCCCGATAACAACCTTCGTTTCCCCGTCATTAATCGTCAATGTCAGGTCCTTAAGGACGATATTGTTTCCGAACGTCTTGCATAAATCTTTGATTTCGATCATTTTTTATACCCGTAAAATAAAATAGAACAGCGTCGTGAAGAAACAATCCGCTATGATGATCAAAATAAATGAGATCACGACCGCCGTGGTCGTCGACCTTCCGACGCCCTCGGCGCCGCTTTGAACATTCAATCCCTGATGACAACCGACCAAGGCAATGATCGCCCCGAAGCAGATCGTCTTCGTCAAACCCGTCACGATATCTTTAACCGTCAAGGCTTCCGTGACCATCGTAAAATACAATGTCGGGCTTATATACAGTTTGTAGACACAGATAACAAATCCCCCCATTATTCCGACGAGATCGGCAAAGACCGTTAAGATCGGTAGCATGATAACCAGTCCCAAAAACCTCGGGACCACCAGGTACTTCACCGGATTGACCGCAAAGGCCCGCAGCGCGTCCACCTGCTCGGTCACGGTCATTGATCCAATCTCGGCGGTGATCCCCGCCCCGATACGCCCAGCAACGATCAATGCGGTCAGAACAGGGGCAAGCTCCCTTGTCAAAGAAACCGCCACGACGGACGGAATGTAGATATCGTCAGAAATCTCTAGCAGCAAATATTCCATCTGTAGCGCCATAATCATGCCGATAAAGAACGCCACAAGCGCCGCGATCAAGAAACTCCCGGGGCCGATCCGCTTTGCCTGGCTCAACACCCGATACATCTTCACAGGCGGTGTGAAAATATGATACATCGTCATGCCAAAGAGCAGCGTGAGCTCTCCGACATATTTAACAAAACGGTAGAGGATATTCGTGATCATATGAGAGATCCCGTCTAGAATTTGCGGCTCCGCTCGATCCCAAGCATGTCGATCTCATCCCCCGACGACGGCCCGGTCCCTAGCGCATCCCCTTTTTTAAAATGATATTTAAACTCCGTTGTCCCGGAATCTTCGGGACTAAGACGCTTGATCGTCCATTCCATTTCCGACCCGGAATCACTGACCAAGGGAGCTAATGTCAGCGCCTTGATCTGCTTCTTGAAATTCGTTTTATCGCTTAAATCGAACGGCCCATTTAAAGAGAAACTAACGCCATCCGACTTTGAAATAGTGGACTGAGCGATCTGCATGAACGGATAAACCCCTTCGATGTTCAACACAATAGCGCTATAGTCAAGTTTTTGAACAAACCCGTTCCTGCTCTCGAGATTCCCTTTAAGCACAAGCTGATCGAGAGAACCGGAAGCCCTAATCTCACCGAAAACCTCCCCGGAAGATTCATACTCTTTTCCGGAGCCCCAGAAATTAAGAAAATCCTGCATATCGACACCCAGTAAATTAACCGCAACATCAAGGTCATAGGGTGACGTCAGGCCGAGATGCCCGTCGAATGTAAGGTTCCCGACCGATAATGCCATCACATGCAATTCTTTATCTTTGACCTCAAAGCGTCCGGAAAGTTCATTGATCGGTTTAAAATCGACCAATGAATATTGGCTCCAGATCTTTCCCCGTAGAGCAGAATCAAAGAGATGGTTTCCTTTTCCTTCTCTTTTGACAAGATCGACGGAACCCTCTATTTTGCTTAAAAGATCAAAGAACGGGGTCTTGAGATGATCGACATCAAGCGAAAGCCGGTAATTTGTCTCCGACATTCTCGTCGCTTTTGCCGTTACCGAGCTTCCCTCGTCGAGGTTCAAAATAATGTTAAACTCTTTTCTTGAAAGATCGATCTGTCCTTCAAAGGAAAGTATTTTTTCGGCAAAGACAAGTTTCGGTATAAAGAAGGCAAGAACAACTAGAAGGAAGACCTTAAAAACCTTCATAGATCCTTTCAGAACATCAGCTAGAGACATGCTGTTAATCACAGCCTTGCCTACAAATTATTTGAGGGGACGGAAGCTTCCGTCCCCCTGATTATTTAAAGATCAGGACATCGCCATTTCTATCAACCTTGATCTTGCGGTTCTCTTTGAAATTCCCGCTGATGATATCCTCGGCTAACGGGTCCTCGAGAAGCCGCTGGATCGTCCGCTTAAGCGGCCTGGCCCCATAGACCAGGTCAAAGCCTTTCTCGACGAGAAGTTCAATAGCATCTTTCGAAAGCTCGATATCAATGTCTTTTTCTTTCAACCGTTTGACCACGCCATTGATCTCTAACTCAACAATATCATAAAGGTTCTCTCTTGTCAGAGACCTAAAGACAATGATATCATCAACACGATTGAGGAACTCGGGCTTGAATGTCTTTTTAACCTCTTCAAGAAGGCGCGTTTTCATATCTTCGTAAGTCGCGCTTTCTTTAGGAGCAACAAACCCTAACGACCCCTGCTTGCGCAACATCTCCGCGCCGACATTAGATGTCATAAGAATGATCGTATTGCGGAAATCTATCTTCCGTCCCAAGCTATCGGTGAGGCGGCCCTCTTCAAAGACCTGCAGAAGAAGGTTAAAAACATCCTGGTGGGCCTTCTCGATCTCGTCGAGCAAGATCACCGAATAGGGCTTGCGACGAACCTTCTCCGTTAACTGTCCGCCTTCTTCATAGCCGACGTATCCCGGTGGCGCACCGATCAGACGAGAAACATTGAATTTATCCATGTACTCGGACATGTCAATCTGGATCAGAGAGTCTTTGCTGCCGAACATGAACTCCGCCAACACTTGCGCTAAAAGAGTTTTTCCGACGCCGGTCGGCCCCAGAAAAACGAACGATCCGATCGGCCGTCGGGGATCCTTGATCCCGGCACGCGAACGGCGAACCGCACGCGCGATCGCGCTGATCGCCTCTTCCTGTCCGATCACAAGTTTCTTCATCTTCTCTTCCATCTGAAGCAGCTTTTGACTTTCCCCTTGCTCTAATCGGGCCAAGGGAACTTTCGTCCATTGCGAAACAATACGAGCGATCTCCTCATAACCTAGCGTTAAGGTCACTTTATCCCTTTCCTGAGACCACTCGCCTTTTACATCATCAAGCTTTTTTCTTTTTTCCCGTTCAAGGTCCCGCATTTTTGCCGCTTTCTCAAAATCCTGGCTCTTGATGTGCTCTTCCTTTTCCGTCTTAAGCCTCTCAATCTCACCCTCCAGATCTTTCACGTCGGGAGGAGCAACCATAGCCTTAAGACGAGCCTGCGCTCCGGCTTCATCAAGAATATCGACAGCCTTATCCGGTAAAGCCCGTCCGGAAATGTAGCGTTCCGAAAGGCGCACCGCGGCATCCAAGGACTCGTCGGAGAACTTCACGCGATGATGCGCTTCATATTTATCGCGAAGGCCTTTAAGGATCAGGATCGCCTCATCGATCGACGGCGGTTCAACCATAATCGTCTGAAACCTTCTCTCAAGCGCCGCATCTTTTTCAATATGTTTACGATACTCGTCAAGCGTCGTCGCGCCGATACATTGGATCTCCCCACGAGACAACGCGGGCTTAAGAATATTCGCGGCATCGATCGCACCTTCGGCCGCGCCGGCACCGACAAGCGTATGTAGCTCGTCGATAAATAAAATGATCCGCCCGGAACGCTTGATTTCGTCCATGATCGCCTTGATACGCTCCTCGAACTGCCCGCGGTATTTCGTTCCCGCGATCATAAGCGCCAAATCAAGGACAATGATACTTTTATCCCGAAGAATCTCGGGGGTATTTCCGTCGACGATCATCTGTGCCAACCCTTCGACGATCGCGGTCTTTCCGACACCGGCCTCGCCGAGAAGAACAGGATTATTCTTCGTGCGCCGGCTTAAAATTTGAAGAATACGCTGAATTTCCTCTTCACGTCCGATGACCGGATCTAATTTTCCTTCTTTCGCTAGTTTATTAAGGTTCCGTCCATAAGCATTAATGGCTGGCGTCTTTTCGGATTTTACCTGCTCCTCCCCCCCGTATCCGGGTATGCCGGAGCCTAATAATTCCATGACCTCATTGCGCAATTTTCCGAGATCTAATCCGAGATTTAAAAGAACACGATAGGCCATCCCCTCTCCCTCTTTAACCAGGCCCAGAAGAAGATGCTCTGTCCCAATGTAATTGTGGCCTAACGCGCGCGCTTCCTCGGCGGAAAGCTCGAGCGCTTTTTTCGAGCGCGGCGTAAACGGAATGTCGCCTAAAACCTGCGTTTGCGGCCCGGGCTGAACTAACTTCTCGACCTCGATCCGGATGGTCTCCAGGTCCAGTCCCAGCTTCTGTAAAACAGCCGCCGCAACACCCTCCCCTTCACGGACCAATCCCAAAAGCAAATGTTCGGTCCCGATATAGTCATGGTTA
The DNA here is from genome assembly GCA_030634235.1 of Candidatus Omnitrophota bacterium. Classification (GTDB taxonomy): domain Bacteria; phylum Omnitrophota; class Gorgyraeia; order Zapsychrales; family Zapsychraceae; genus 2-02-FULL-52-10. Next base: position 6,463 of record DAOWBD010000024.1, read on the forward strand.
AAACGTCGTGCTTCTTCTTTGGCATAAACAATAACTTTTCTGGCTCTTTCGGTAAATCTGTTAAACATCGTCCTCTACCCTCCTATCTTTTCGCGAATAAGACTGGCGCGTTTAGTATCCCGTTCTGCTGCGGATAATTTTTTTCCTTCAATCTTCTGCAAATGGGCAGGCTGAATCATGATAAAGAGTTCATTGATCGAATTGCGGTCAACATCCTTGACGATATCTAGATCAACCCCTAACCGAACCATGGATAATAATTCCACCGTTTCCTGACTGGAGATAATATGCGCGTTCTTTAAGGTGCCGTAGGAACGAAATATCTTATCTTCCAGCATGAGCTTATTTTGTACCAGCAAGGCCTGCCGGGCCTGTTCTTCCTGTTCGATCACTTGACGAATCAATCCGCTGATATTTTGAAGAGCGTCCTGTTCAGTGTGACCCATTGATACCTGATTGGATATTTGATAGAAATTGCCGCTGGCCTGCGTTCCCTCGCCGTAAAATCCTCTCGACGCGAAGTTCAATTTCGAAATGGCAGCCATCACCTTGTTGATCTGTCTGGTCATGACGAGAGCCGGTAAATGAAGCATGACCGAACCCCGCATGGCCGTTCCGGTATTCGTCGGGCAAGCTGTAAGATATCCCCAGTGAAGCGAATACGCGAAATCCAACTTCTGCGACAAAGCATCATCAATCGTGTTAGCGATCTCCCAGGTCTCATTAAGATTAAACCCGGACTGCATCACCTGCAGGCGCAAATGATCCTCCTCATTGACCATCACCGACAGAACTTCCTCCTCGGAGACGATCAGGGCCTTGCCTTCCGGATTGCTGGCATGCTCGTGACTCATGAGGTGCCGTTCAATCAAGAATTGTTTGTCGACATTATCAAGCTCATTGATTTTTAAAAGTATGGACTTCTTAAAAAACTCGATATGCTCGGTCGCACTTACAACCGTGGCCAGAATTTCATTCAGTTCTTTTTTTCTGGCCTTGTTCGGAAATGGTTTCTCGGCTAAATTGCGCGCTAGCCGAACGCGTGAAGACATAACAATGTTGGAGAATGCCCCCCTCCCTTTTAACCACTGTCCCGTATTGTAAATAAAATCGTCTAGTTTCATCAGATATCCATTCCTCCGCCTCAAAGGCCTATTTCTCATCTCCATTATTCTCTAAATCCCGGATCTTATCGCGAATCTCCGCCGCCGTTTCAAAATCTTCCCTCTGGATGGCTTGCTGTAATTGCATCTTTAATTCCTGGAAGCTCTCCATCTTTTTCTTCTCAGACTTAGGGATCTTCGCCGGTGATTTTCCCAAATGATGATTCGATCCGTGAACTTTTTTAAGCAGCGTGCTTAAATGCATTTTAAAAGACTCATAACACTGCCCACACCCCAGGCGGCCGAATTTCCGAAATTCGTCATAGGTCATACCGCAACTCGAGCATTTTATACTTTCCTTCGTCTCCTCTTTCGTCGGCTTTCCGAAATCCGCCAGGCCCGCAAGCAAATCCGCCAAACCGAACTGCTGTTCCATTTGAACGCTTTTCTGCCGCGCGCACTCCTCGCAAAGATGCATTTCCGACATTTGATCGTCGACGATCTCCGTCAGATGGACCGTTGCTTTTTTCTTTGAACAAATATCACATTGCATACTCTATTTCCTTATACAGATTAATATTTAACCCCGTCTTTCGTCGTTTCTGTTTTAAACATCTTGATCATCTTCTTCGTCAAGGCTCCGGGCCGTCCACTACCTATGTCCCTGCCGTCAACTTTCACGATGGGAATAATCTCCGCCGCTGTTCCGGTCAGAAAACACTCATCCGCCGTATACACTTCATGACGCGTCATCAAACGCTCTTCGGCCTTAATCTTCGTCTTTGCCGCTAAAGCCAGAACTGTGTCCCGCGTGATCCCCTTTAACCGGCCCTGACTCGGCGTCGAGAGAACGCCGTTCTTAATGATAAATATATTATCACCCGTGCATTCAGCAACATATCCTTGAGGATCTAACATAATAGCTTCATTATATCCCGCGTTGCCGGCCTCAATCTTCGCCAAGATATTATTAAGATAGTTCAAGGACTTTAGTTGGGGATTGAGCGCCTCGGGATTATTGCGCACCGTCGGTACCGTGATGATCTCCATGCCCTTGTCATACAACTCCTTGGGATACAGCGCGATCTTGTCGGCAATGATAATAATGCCGGGCACACCAAAACATTTCTTTGGATCCAATCCGAGGTCGCCTTCACCGCGCGTGACGATCACGCGGATATACGCATCTTTGAGATTATTAGCCTTGAGCGTATCGACAACAGCCTTCATCATTTGCTTCCTCGAGAGAGGGATCTTGATCATCATCGTGTGGGCTGTTTCATAAAGGCGGTCGACATGTTCCTTTAACTTGAATACAAGGCTCTTATAAGAACGGATCCCCTCAAAGGCCCCATCACCATAGAGAAACCCGTGGTCAAACACGGACACGGCCGCTTCTTTTTTATTCACAAATTTTCCATTTAAATAAATTTTCATTATTCCCTCACTTTTCTCTATCAATTATCAACTATCCTATTGAGAAACCATCTGCGCAAAATTAGCGGATGACCGTCTCCGAAACCAATTCTCCGTCCCTGATATGGATCGTTCGATTGGAACGCTCTGCAACATGCTCGTCATGGGTCACGATCACAAGCGTTTGATTGTTCTTTTTGTTTAGGTCCATTAACAAACGAATGATCCCATCGCCGCTTTCAGAATCAAGATTGCCCGTCGGCTCATCGCAGAAAACGATCCGGGGCTTATTGATCAGCGCCCGGGCAATGGCCACGCGCTGCTGCTCGCCTCCCGACAATTGATACGGTTTATGCTGGGCCCGTTCCTTCAACCCGACTTTATCGAGAAGATTCTGTCCTTGTCCTTCAAATTGTTTTTTGGTTCCCCTGCGCATTTGGATCATCGCCGGCAGCAGAACATTTTCCAGGGCCGTAAATTCAGGGAGCAAATGGTAGAACTGGAAAACAAAACCAACCTTGCCGTTGCGTATCTTAGCCCGTGCCGCATCTTTTAAGTCGTAGATATTTTCCCCGTCGAGATAGACCGAACCCTGATCGGGCCGGTCTAATCCGCCGAGAACATGCA
>DAOWBD010000093.1 GCA_030634235.1 Candidatus Omnitrophota bacterium
AAAGGTCGGGACGAACGATGGTCGGATCAATAGGGTTTTTTCCGCTATCGGTGACAAGGGCAAATTCTTCCTCCATCCATTTTGTCCCACAAATCGCGTTGGCTAAAGAGACCCCTATGCGCTCCTTATTGACGGAATTTAAATCGAGACCTGAATCACCAATAGCTTCAGCCGCGGCTACCATGGCAAATTGAACGTATCGGTCCATACGAACAGCTTCGTCGTGGGATAATCCCAATTGGATCGGGTCAAAATCTAGCACTTGGGCGGCAATCTTCGAATTGAATTGAGACATATCAAATTCCGTCACCCGGCGTGTAGCCGAAACGCCATTGATCATATTTTCCCAACAGGCCTCTTTTCCAACGCCATTAGGAGAAACAACACCGACTCCTGTAATAACCACACGCCTTTTATTGCTCATGTTAACTCCGTTTCAAGAAATTGATGATAGATCAGAATACGCTGCGCTTGCGCTGTGCCCCGTTGAGATTGAGTTCTTCTTCAATCGTCTTGATTGTGAAATATTCTCCGGTATTTTCAACTTGATGAACCATGTCGACAACCTTTGCATTAAGTGGCGCGTCGACCTGTAACTGTCTCGCAAGACGGACGATTTCACCGTTAATGTAATCGATCTCACTCGGGCGCTTGCGCATGATGCTTTGCAGGATCGATCCGTAAAGCGGCTCTTTACTTAATGTTGTCAAGGTTTTGTTGATGATCCCCGCGGCCTGGTCGATTGGCATCTGGGCTAAACCGACAATACGCTCGACGGGAAACTTGGGCAATGAAACCGGAGCAATGCCCGCTTTCCCAATGATCTCGACGCCTTCCTTTAAGAGCAGGACGCTTAACCGGCACATGTCCATATCGGCAAACGTCTCCTGCATGGATTTGCCGATCAATGCGGGAATACAGTTATTAAAGTTAACGAACAGTTTCAGCCATTTCATGCCGATGATATCTTCGGAAACAACGGCCGGAAAAGCGTTTTGAAGAAACTCGGCGATCTCCCGTGTCTTATCATCCACCGGCTCAAAAGGTTTCCCGATGATCCAATCCCCTTCAAAATTAAACGTGACCTCCCCCGGCTGAACATAGGTCGATCCGAACATCACGATACTACTGAACATGTTTTCTTGACGGAAACTTTCCTTCAAATGAAGGTCGGCCTGAACGCCGTTTTGCGAACTTAGGATCAAGGCATTTCTCAAGAACGTTTGGTTTGTATTAACCGCATCTTCAATGTCCAGTGTCTTGACGGTGAAGATCACCAGGTCATATTCTTGGTCAAGGCTTGGCAAGGCTTTGACGGGAATCGTTTCTTCGCCGCGCACGCCTTTGACCTTAAGGCCATTGGCAGAGATCGCCTCGACTTGATTCTTGCGCCCGATCAAGGTAACGTCTTGCCCCGCTTTTGTCAAATACGCCGCGACAACCGAACCAATGGCGCCTGCGCCGATAACGGCTGTTTTCATGTGTTCCCCTTGTACTTAAAACCGACTTCATCAAAAAGCCGGATCATCAGGCTGTAAAATGCCTTTGGAACCTCGCTGAGAAATGCGTCGACAATATCGGGTTCCTCGATCACCGTGGACCCGCGCTCTTTCGCATTGCTTTCCGCTTTTTTATCGACGACGATCTTCGCGATCTCGCGGTGAAAAAGCGGGATCTTTGTGATCATGATCTGATATTTTTCGCGGGCATTCGCTTCCCATTCCAATTTTGCAGTTGATTCCGTCATATTTCTTGCTCCTATCTGACCGTTGCCGGCTTGCGTGAATTAGCTTCCCATTTTGCAATATTTGCCATAAAGTCCTTCACGCAAAGCTTAACTTTTTCATCATAGTTGCTTGTGAAAATACGGTGAATACGTTCCGGCTTTGAATAATACTCGCGCATGCACCATGCGCCAAGGCGGCCAACTTCCTCGACGGTCAAATGGTCCGTTGGGATAACAGGATGCTGGAAATCCCAGGTCTTCAGATCGATCTTCTCCGGGTCGAACCAGCCCTGATTAATGCCATATTTCCAATCGGGAGAATTCGGCACCGGCGTCATGTAATCCAGGGCGAAAATATCCGGATCAATTTCGTCCGCAACACGTAGTCTTTCTTTGATCTTGGCTTCAGTGTCATCACGCAGGCCGATCAACACCGTCCCGACACTTCCAATATCATTTTCTCTTAGGATCCGAACAGTCTTCCTTATCTGATCAACGGTAACACCCTTACCTTGCTTCGCTAAGGTCATGTCATCTTCAACCTCAACACCGGTAAGCGCTAAGAACAGACCGGCCTTCTTCATTAAAGGCAGGATATCATGTTGACTGACCCATTGATCAGCGCGACCAAGAGCCACCCAATCAATTTTATTGCCGCGTCGAAGTTTTTCTTCACAAAATTCGATCATCGCCTGTGTGTCTGTGTTAAAGGCATCGTCCTGAAAAACAACCGTGGTGATGCCATACTCTTTTTCAAGAATTTCCAATTCATCGACAATGCGCTTTCCGCTTAAACCCCTCCAGGATGTAAAATCCTTGGCGGCTGTACGACTGTCATAAAGCGCCCATTCATAACAAAAATGGCATTTCCCCGGACATCCGCGTGACGTCATCAATTCCGCGAAAGGCTTCCAATAGGTATGCCCGACATATTTTGTCATCGGAAAAAGGTCGTACGCCGGCATCGGAAGTTTATTTAAGTCAGGAATAAGATCGCGATGCGGGCCGACAACGGCCGTTGTGTCTCCCTGACGGGAAACCAGTCCCGGAATCGTGTTTTCATCTTTTTCTTTTGTCTTGAGATTAGTGATCAGGTCTTCCAACGTCAATTCTGCTTCACCCAGCATAATGTAGTCGATCGTCGGGTTCAGGCGCATTTGACGTTCCCAATCGCCGGAATACCACAATCCGCCTGCGACCGTTAGCACATTCGGCATGGCCTCTTTGATCATTTTTAAACCATCGTTAAAATACGCGATGACCGCAGCGCCACACGTCGAATGAAGCAATTCACCGACGAAGACCATGTCCGGCTGGATCTCATTGACCCTCTTCATCATGCCGTCCCAATCCAACTCGGATGCGCGAGAATCAATGACAAAAGGCACACCCAGATCTTTTACACGAACATAAGCTGCAAGCTGGGCGTGCATCTGATTAGGGGCTAAATGATGTCCGTGCGAATCCCAAGCTTTCAGCGGTGGCGTTAAGAATAAAATCTTCATTGTATTCCTCCTTGATATTGAACTATTTTTTAAATTTGTGTTTAAGAAAACCTTTTAACTTCGGTACAACGGTTGAAACAAAATAAATCAGCGCAAGCTTGATCTTGCTCAGTCAGAACCAGCCTGCAACCAAAGGCATCCCGCCAGGGGTTTGATCGATGCACACATGCTTGCTTTGCGTATACTCGAGGAGCCCTTCTGGCCCAAGTTCACGCCCAAACCCGCTCTGCTTGTAGCCGCCGAACGAGGCCTCATTATAAAATCCGCCGTAGGTATTGATCCAGACAATGCCGCTCTGGATCTGCCCGGCGACTTCTTCCGCTTTATTAAGATCTTTGGTCCAGATCATCGATGCTAAACCGTAAGGCGAATCGTTGGCGATCGCGATCGCCTCGTCGATACCGGAAAACTTAATGACAGACAGGACCGGCCCGAAGATCTCTTCCTGGGCGATGGTCATTTTATTTCTGACATCGGAGAAGATCGTCGGCTCTAAGTAAGCACCTTTCCGGAATTGATCTCCGTCGGGAACCCTTCCGCCGCATTCAAGTGTCGCGCCTTCAGCAATGCCTTTTTCGATATATTCTAAAACGCTGTCGCGATGCTTGATGCTGGCTAAGGGCCCAAATTGCGTCTCATAATTCGACGCCTCGCCGATCTTCAAGGCCTTTGTTTTCTCGACCAGCGCAGACAGGAAAGTGTCATAGATCTTGTCTTCCAATAAAAGCCGTGACCCTGCCGTGCACATTTGCCCCTGGTTCATAAAGATCGCGGACATTGTCCCGCCGAGCGCTGCCTCAAGCTCGCAATCCTCAAAAACAATGTTGGGTGATTTGCCGCCTAATTCCAGAGAAAGTTTCTTTGTTGTATCCGCGCTTAATTTGATAATATGCTGCCCGGTCTCTGTGCCGCCTGTAAAACTGATCATGTCGACATCTTCACTTTGGATTAGCTGCGAAACCACGTTATGATTCGTGCTGCTGATGATATTGACGACACCGCTAGGAAGGTGCGCCTCTTCAATGATCTGGGCTAACCTTAAAATCGAAACGCTTGCCGTCGACGATGGTTTGAATATGACCGTATTGCCGGCCGCCAGCGCCGGCGCCATCTTCCAGCCCGCCATGATCAGCGGATAGTTCCATGGAATGATGCAGCCGACAACGCCGATCGGCTCGTGATCGGTAACGCTTTTGACCGTTGCCTGCACGGGGTTGATCTTCCGGTCGAGTTCCGTCGTGATCTTCCCAAAATACTCAAACGTATCCGCGCACGTCGGGATATCGATGAACGTTGTCTGTTTTGTCGTCTTGCCGGTATCGCGGGTCTCGAGATCCGCCAGTTCCTTTGCGTTGACACGGATCAGCTGCGCGATCTTAACGAGATACTTTCCACGGTCTGCGACCGACAATCGCGACCAGCGCCCGCTGTCATAAGCGGCCCGTGCCGACCGGATCGCGGCTTGCAT
>DAOWBD010000187.1 GCA_030634235.1 Candidatus Omnitrophota bacterium
CCGCTTTAAACCATTGGTCAACTGCTGCGCGTATCCGGAGAACTCATTGCCTAAGGTCAGCGGTATCGCGTCCATCAGGTGCGTACGGCCGATCTTAATCACGTCCTTAAACGCTTTGGATTTTTTATCCAGCGCGTTTCGCAATTTGGAAAGGGACGGGATCAGGATCCGGTGGATCTCTTCGACGCCGGCGATATGCATCGCCGTCGGGAAAACATCATTGGATGACTGGCCCTTATTGACATCGTCGTTGGGATGAATAGGGTCCTTACTGCCCATTTTGCCGCCGGCGAGTTCAATCGCGCGGTTCGAGATCACCTCATTGGCATTCATATTTGTCTGCGTGCCGCTGCCAGTCTGCCAAACAACAAGAGGGAAATGCTCGTTCAACTTTCCCTCAATGACCTCATCAGCCGCTTTAACGATCAGGTCCCTTTTTTCTCTTGAGAGGACCTTTAATTCATAATTCACTTCGGCAGCCGCTTTTTTGATGATCCCTAAAGCGCGGATCATCTCGGACGGAAAATGCTCGGTGCCGATCTTAAAATTCGCCAAAGACCGGGCCGTTTGCGCCCCGTAATACTTGTCGTCGGGAACCTTGACTTTCCCCATACTGTCTTTCTCTGTCCGATAGTTCATGTTATCCCTTAACTTTCTCCTTTAACACGGTAAGGATATCGACCGGAATGGGGAACAACGTGGTCGTATTATTCTCACTCCCGATCTCGACTAATGTTTGAAGATATCGCAACTGCAATGCCATTGGAAATTGTTGCATTTTCTCCGCTGCCAGGCAGATCTTTTCAGACGCTTCGAACTCGCCGTTTGCAGCAATAACTTTCGCCCGTCGCTCACGCTCGGCCTCGGCCTGCCTTGCCATCGCCCGTCTTAATTCCTCCGAGATATCAACATGCTTCACCTCGACCGTCGAAACCTTGATCCCCCATGGATCAGTTTGTTTATCTAAAATGGCCTGTAACTTCTCATTGATCTTTTCTCTTTGGGATAAGAGCTCGTCAAGCTCCATTTCCCCTAAGACGCTACGCAAAGTCGTTTGAGCCATCTGTGACGTGGCATATTGATAATTTTGGACTTCAACGGTCGCTTTCGTCGGGTCCATAACCCTAAAATAAGTAACCGCATTGACTTTAGCCGAAACATTATCTTTGGTAATGATATCTTGAGGCGGGACATCTAATGTGATCAGCCGGAGGCTGACAACGACCGCACGGTCAATGGGCCAGAACGCTAAAATAATCCCGGGGCCTTTCGGCTTCTCAAGAACACGCCCTAAACGGAAAATAACCGCGCGTTCATATTCGTTAAGGATTTTAACACTATTGAATAACCATACGATAAACAGGCCTAGAATAATCATTGGGGACATAACGATCTCCTTTCATTACTTCTTTTTGATTTTTACGGTTAATCCTTCCACTTCTTCAACAATAACCTCGTCACCTTTTCTAACGGCTTCATCACTGACCGCGTTCCACAACTCTCCGTGAACAAAGACCTTTCCCTTTTTCCCGGGTGCAAAATGCGTTTTTGCTTCTCCAATGCCTCCAATCAAGCCCTCTTGACCTCCATGGACCTTGGCGCGATGGGCGACGATAACAGAGCGCACAAGGGAGAACGTGATCTCTGATGTTGTCAGCGAAAAAGCAATGATCGCTGATTTTGAAACACGCATGATCGGGTCCGTCGATTCAAAAAGAAGCATCGACCCCAGGATCATACACGTCAGGCCGCCTAATGTCAGCACACCGAATGTCGGCGTATACGCTTCAGTAATGAGAAGGATGAGTCCCAAAATGATCAGGGCCAGTCCGGCATAATTC
>DAOWBD010000194.1 GCA_030634235.1 Candidatus Omnitrophota bacterium
GACCCCCGAGACGAACAAATGGGTCAACCCTAAATACGCGGTCAAGGACACCCCGCAGGAGCAGCTGAAGGTTGGGATGGACCTCTATCAAGAAAAAGAATACAAGGAAGCGATTCGGGAGTTTGAAAAACTTATTAAACAGTACCCGCGCGCGCGGCAGGCTCCGGATGCGCAGTTTACCATCGGAAGATGTTATGAGGATCAGGGTGGACTGTACCGAGCGTTCAAGGAATACCAGATCGTTGTCGACAAATATCCTTTCAGCGAACTTTCGGCAGACATTGTCCAGAAGCAATATGACATCGGGCTAAGGCTCTTGGACGGCGAGAGCAAGGGCAAAGGTTTTCTCGGCGCGTTTACCGGAAGCGAACATGACATTATCGACGTCTTTAAGGCCGTGATCAAGAATGCTCCGTACGGAGACCTGGCAGCGCCGTCCCAATATAAGATCGGTTTGTATTTACTGGAAAAGCGCCTTTATCAGGAAGCCCGGGATGAATTTGAAAAAGTCATCAACGATTATTCCGAGAGCGAATGGGCGAAAGCGGCGAAATATCAGATCGCGGTGACCGATGCTCATCGGTCGACGAGCGCGGAATATGACCAGAAAGTCACGCAGGCGGCCATCGAAGAATTTAACGATTTTGTCGAGAGTTATCCGGAAGCGGAATTGTCGCAGGAGGCCAAGCGGCAGATCCGGGAACTGAGGGAAAAAGAGGCCGAGAACAGTTATCAAGTGGCGCAGTTTTATGAAAAACAGAAGAATTATAAAGCGGCGAAGGTCTATTATCAAGTGGTTGTTGATGACTTTAGGAATTCATCCTGGTCATCGAAGGCCCTTAATAAGATACGCGAAATGAGCGGGAAGGAATAATGAAGAAAACAATTTATCTTTTAAGCCTTGCGTTATGTGTCTTTTTGGCGAGTTGCGGATACACGACCAAGTCGACTTTACCCAGCAGCATCAAGACGATCCGTATAGAACCCTTTAAGAACAGCATTGATTTTGCGACCGGGACAAGCCGCAATGTTTATCTTCCTTTGCTTGAAGTCGAGGCCCGCAATGCTGTTATTGACCGGTTTTTATTTGACGGGAACCTCAAAGTTGTCGAACTGCATGAGGCCGACCTTATTTTAAACGGCGAACTGATCAGATATGAACGCTCGGGACTGCGGTATACGGATGACGATGATGTTCAGGAATACCGCGTGCATGTGACCGTTTCTTTCAAATTGATCAAGGCCCGATCCGATGAGGTTTCCTGGACCGAGCCGAATTTTGTAGGCGAGGCGACCTATTTTGTGAGCGGCCCTTCCGCCACGTCCGAAGAGTCGGCTGTTGACGAGGCCCTTCTTGATCTCGCCCGCCGCATTGTTGAGAGGACGGTCGAGGACTGGTAACTACCTGGTTAATGGTTAATTGTGAATGGTAACAAAAACCCCTCCTTCAAAACTAACGAATTTGTTTTGCGAATACTATAGCCTGGTCATTAAAGATTAACCATTTACTATTTACGAATATCTATTATCTATTCAAATGATCTATCTTTTATTAGGGGAGGGCAGCTCAGCCAAGGATCGAAGAATCAATGAGATCAAGGCCGACTGTCTATCTTCCGACGACGCCCGCAAGCTTGATTACGAACTCCTGCATGGCATAAAGTTGGATCCTGC
>DAOWBD010000068.1 GCA_030634235.1 Candidatus Omnitrophota bacterium
AGTGTTACAAGTGCCAGGACAAGCCGGAGAAATGCGCTGATTTTAAACTGATCGACGAGCAAGAATGTGCCGCGTGCACGTCGGATCCGAAGAAATTATGTATTAAGGGTAAGAAGACCAATGAAGGCAATCAATGTTATAATTGCCAGGATAAGCCGCAGGAATGCGTCGAGCTAAAACTTCTTGATCAGAAAGAATGCGGGCAATGCACGTCGGATCCGAAGAAGCAATGCAATGCCGACAAGAAGACCAAAGAAGGCAAGCAATGCTATCGCTGCGAAGACAAGCCGCAGGAATGCGCTGACCTGAAACTTATTGATCAGAAAGAATGCGGGCAATGCACGTCGGATCCTAAGAAACTATGCGTTGAGGACAAGAAGACGAAAGAGGGCACGAAGTGCTACAAGTGCCAGGACAGGCCGGAGAAATGCTCTGATTTTAAACTGGTCGACGAGCAAGAGTGTGCCGCGTGCGCGTCGGATCCTAAGAAGCTATGTATTGAAGACAAGAAGACAAAACAAGGCGAGCAATGTTACAAGTGCCAGGACAAGCCGCAGGAATGTGTTGAGCTAAATCTTCTTGATCAGAAAGAATGCGCCGCGTGCACGTCGGATCCGAAGAAGCTATGTGTTGAGGACAAGAAGACCAAAGAAGGCAAGCAATGTTACAAGTGCCAGGACAAGCCTCAAGAATGTGTTGAGCTAAACCTCATCGACCAGGATAAATGCGCGCAATGTATATCCAATCCGAAAAAAGAATGTATCGCGGGCCGAAAGACCAAGGAAGGCAAACAATGCTTCAAGTGCCAGGATAAGCCTCAGGAATGCAGAGAGCTTGGTCTTATCGATGAGAAAGAGTGCGATACTTGCGAGGCCAGTTTGAAGAAGGAATGTATTGCGGATCAAAGCACCAAAGAAGGGAAGCAATGCTATCAATGTGTCGATAAACCTGAGCAGTGTAAAGATCTCGGATTGCTTGATGCCGAAGGCTGCTTCTTGTGTGATGAGGTTTCAGGAAAGAAATGCGTTGAGGGCCAGAGGACAAGAGAAGGAAAACTTTGCTACAGTTGCACGAAGAAATCAGAGGCATGCGGGAAGTTGGGGTTATTAAGCTCCTTGGAATGTGAATATAAATGTACGAATTGTTCTGCCGCCCGGAAGGCCGAGAACGGCGAGCAATGTTTCAGCTGCTCTTCAGTGCCGGGAAGCATGGATTGCCTTAAGAATGATTATTCCCGTGATTGCTCTTCGTGCCAGGAAGGGGATATCTGCGAGGAAATGGGATTGATCCTTTTCTATGAATCACGCAAGACCGTGCCATTGACATGTTATACGTGCACGCCGAAATAATGCGAAATTTGAGTATTAGGACGATCAAAAAGCCGTCTTTTAAAAAAGGGCGGCTTTTTCTTGGTCACTGAATCTTTATATGTAGAATAGGGATATACGAAGCCTTTTGTGAAATAAATTTCTTTGATGTTGTTAGAAAACGTTAAACAGGTGAGAGAGCATTAGCATATTATGGAAAAAAATTGTGCCATTATTTTAAGTCCATCTTGCGGTAATAGTTGCCTTTTTTGCGGTAGTCCACGCTCAAAGAGCAAAGAGGAAATAAAGGAAGAAGAGATTAATGCTCTAAAGAATGTCATTGATTTTCGAAAACAGGGATTAAAAGGGATCGAGATTTCCGGGTGCGACCCTATAGAATACGGTAAAATAGCAAAGCTGATAAGAATTATTAAAGAAAATAATTTTGAGCATATAATGCTTTCCACGCATGGGAGGAGATTAGCGGATAGATCATTTGCAAATGAAATGATCAAGTCAGGGGTGACTAAATTAAGAATCCCGGTATATGGTTCTAATTCTACGATTCACGATTCTATTACTCGCGCTAGTGGGAGCTTTGAAGAAACGCTTAAGGGCATTCAATATATTTTAGAAAATTCTTCGATCAAAATCCGAATCAGTTGTTTGATCGTTCAACAGAATAAAGAAGACTTGGTCAATATCATTGATTTAGTAAATTCTCTGGGGATCAAGGATTTTACTTTTTCAATACCCTGCATTCCTAGTGATGAATACGTCTCTCATTATATTCCTATTAAAGATTTGGGGGTCTTTATTAAAGAAGTTGAACAGCATGCAGCGAAAATAAATTTCCCTTTAATCTTTATTGAAATTCCCTTTTGTGTCTTTGGGGAAAGTAAGAGTAGAATTGACAATAAGTGTGGGCCGCCCAATCTTGGGAAATATTGTCAGCCAACCGGAAGGTATAAAACCCACATAAAGGATATGCCTTCTTATAGACTTAAGAAAAAAGTATCTATATGCGATCATTGTAAGGCATCTGGTATTTGTGACGGGTTTTTTGTAAAAGACATAGATAAGTTTGGAATAGGGGACCTTAAGCCTGTATAATTTCAGAAAATAAGAACAGAGCCCATTATAATGGGCTCTGTTCCAATAAATGTATTAGAGGAGCTTCAATTTGGAAATACTCAATTCTTTAGGCATTCTTATGGGCGGGTCCTGGGCTTCCGGGATCAATCTTTATTTGACGATAGCTGGGTTAGGAATTGCGCACCAGATGAAGTGGGTGATTCTTCCCGGAAACATGGATTCGTTGGCGAATCCTCTGGTTATCGGGGCGGCGCTGCTCATGTATGCGGTTGAATTTTTTGCCGATAAAATTCCCTATGTTGATTCCGTTTGGGATAGCGTTCACACGTTCATTCGCCCGGCAGGCGGCATGGCTTTAGGTTATATGGCGATGGCGGATGTCGATCCGGCCATTCAATATCCGGTCGCGCTTTTGACCGGTTTGATCGCGCTTGATTCTCACTTGACGAAGGCTACTTCACGCGCCGTGATCAATACCTCGCCGGAGCCGATCACTAATTCGGTGGCGAGCGTTACGGAAGATGTTGGGGTCCTGGGCGCGATGTATTTGATCATCAAGCATCCCGTGATCGCCAGCGTCTTGGTTATCTTATTTATTATATTTTCCATTTGGTTCTTGAAAAAGATGTTCCGGTTTTTAAAGAAGGTCCTGGGTAGAGGAGAGGCGAAACCGCCGGATGTTAAAGAAGAAAAAGGTTCTTAAACTGCAAAAAGGAGATTTTATGAAAAACCGGTATTTTCCCTATATAGGTATCTTATTAGCGGCATTGATCGTGGTCCCACTGGCCAGAGGCGTGCATTCCCAGGAGGCGACGCTCCAGTCGGCTGATCAATTATGGAACGAAAAGTCGTTCCGCCTGGCCGCCGGAAAGTACAAGGCGATTCTTGATTCCGGAGATCTCGGTTCGGAAGCCAAAAGGGAGATCCAGTTCAAGTTTGCCGATTCCATCTGGCGCACGCACGAGCAGGCCCGTTACGAAGAGGCCGCGAAGCTTCTCAAAGAATTGATCGATTCCGACGAAAAGGACCGATGGTGGGCGGAGGCGAGCGAGTCGCTGGCCGATCATTATCTGAAGGTCAACCGCTACCAATACCAGCAGGAAGTCAAGACATACTACGAGAACGCTAGGGAATTCTGGGCCGGTTCCAAAGACATTGATCGCGCGCGCGGGCGCTTTATCACCGCGACCTTTAAATTAGGCGATTACATCAGCTCGACGTGGGGGTGGTATTATCATGACATCAAGCCGCTGGACGTTACGCGGGAGATCATCGCCCCCGGTCAGACGCAGCGAATCGGCCTTGTCGTTCTTTATAAGGATATCCTGAAGATCGTTAAGTCCGACGAAGATAAGGCCAAGGTCTATTATTCGATGGCCATGAGCTACTTTCAGAATTACAACCAGCCGGACGACCGGAAGAAGGCTGTTGAATATTTCCAGAAGGTCATCAAGGAATTTCCGTCGAGCGAATGGACTGACGACGCTTATTACCAAATGGGCCAGTATTATCAGCAGAATAATAAATTTCCAGAGGCCCTAAAGACATACCGCGAATTTTTGACTCATTTCCGACGTGGGGAATCGCAGTTCGTTGATAATGCCGAACGGGCCATCAAAGATATCGCCGCCCCGCAGTTAAGTGTCAATAGCAGCTACACCTACCTTCCCGGGTCGGAGGTTCGACTGAACATGAACTGGCGCAATGTCACCGGCGCGAAGGTCACCGTCTATAAAATTGATCTCGCGAAGGAATTGAGGTTCGACCTTTCAAAGGGCGAGGCCGACTACGAGCGGGGCATAGGGAATTATCAGCAGATGATCGAACGCCTTGTTTCGTCGAAACGTTTTGAGATGCTACCGCAAGTCCTTTCGTGGCACCTGAACTTAAAGAATGAAGGTAAGCATCTTCGGCACAATGAATCGAAGGGATTAGCCGAGTGGCGCCAGCACGGTGAAGACCAGGAGGAAGAAAAGATTGATCCGACAAGTGGGATTCTTGAGCCGGGCGCGTATTTGGTTCTGGCCGCAGCGTCGGGCATCAAGGCCTATGACCTGGTTCTGGTGACCGATATGGGCCTTGTCACTAAGACGGCGGATCAGTCGACATTATTTTATGTTTTCGACGCGAAGAACGGCGAGCCGCGGACCGGGGCCACCGTCAAATATCAATACCGCTATTATGATAACCGCAGCAACTGGCGCTGGAGCCAAGGCGAAGGCACTACCGACGGCAACGGGCTTTTAAAGGTTGTCTTCCCGGTGGCCCAAGAGAAAAGTAGTTCAAGCCAGAAACAGCTTTTCGCGGTTGCGTCAATCGGTGTGATGCAAACCTTCGCGCAAGGAAACTATTATTCCTATCATTACGGGAATAGTTCCAAATGGAATGTCTACGCTTACAGTGACCGGCCTGCGTACCGCCCGAATGAAGAGGTTTCCTTCAAGGCGACGATGCGCATCGGCGACAGCGGATCCTTCCGGACGCCTTCCGGCAGGATGGTTAAGGCATGGATCACTGATGCCCGCGGTAACAAGGTCTACGAAAAAACTTATGTGCTCAATGAGTTCGGGACGTTCCATGACAAATTCACCCTCGACGAGAAAGCCACGCTTGGCCAGTATAACCTTAACATTTACTCGGAAGACCTGAAAGAGAATTTCGGTTCCGCGACGCTCTTTCGCCTCGAAGAATACAAGCTGCCCGAGTTTCTCGTCAACATGAAACCGAAACCGAAAGAGGACGGCTCAAGCGCCTACCAGCTCGGCGACGTGATCGACGTCGAGCTCGACGCCCAGTATTATTTCGGCGGCGCCGTCGCTGAGGCTGAGGTTGAATATCTCATCTATCAAAAGCCTTATAACCATTATTACAGTGCTCCTCGCAAGTATCATTGGTATTTTGACGAGTCCTTTTACGGGCGCCACAATTATTACCAACAGGGAACGCTGATCAAAAAAGAAAAGATCAAGACGGATCTCGAGGGTAAGGCGTTCTTTAGTTTTGAGACGCCGAAGGATTCAGGGCAGGACCTCAAATACAGCATCGAGGTCAGGGTCGTCGACCAGAGCCGCCGCGAAATCTCGTCGTCGCAGGAGATCAAGGTTACCAAGAACGCGTTCTACGCGTATTTGACCCCGAAGCACAATCTGTATCGCCCCGGCGATAAGGCGGAGGTTGACATCAAAGTGTTGACCGCCAATAATGATCCGGTATCGGTTGACGGAACGATCACGGTCTCGCGCAACTGGTGGAGGGACCAGGTTATTAAGGAAGGCAAAGTGGTTGCCCCGAACGGCTATGATGAAACAGAACTTTTCACGAAGTTCATCAAGACGGATGAAAAAGGCGAGGCCGTTTTCTCCTTCGAGCCTGAGCGCGACGGCTATTATGTTGTGAAGCTGACCGCGTTTGACGATCAAGCCAATGAGATCACCTCGCGGGCCAATGTCTTTGTTTGCGACAAACAGAGCAAGGATTTAGGCTACCGTTACGGCGGGATACAGATCATCACTGAGAAGGATACGTATTCGATCGGGGAGACCGCGCGCGTGATGGTGGTCACCGATAAGCCGGGCAACTGGGTGCTCTTCACCCAGGAGGC
>DAOWBD010000071.1 GCA_030634235.1 Candidatus Omnitrophota bacterium
ATGATGACCAAACGCAAAAGAGATGCGCAAGATTTAAAAATGGAAGATCCGTGGAGAGTTTTTCGCATCATGGCGGAATTTGTCGATGGCTTTCATGAGCTTTCTGAAGTTGGCCCTGCGGTAAGCATCTTTGGGTCGGCAAGAACGAAAGAAACCAGTCCATGGTATAAACAGGCCGAGAAAACAGCGGCACTTCTTGCCCAAAAGGGATATGCAGTTATTACCGGCGCAGGTCCCGGGATCATGGAAGCCGGAAATAAAGGAGCCGCAAAGGTGACGGGAGATTCTATCGGTTTGAACATAGATCTGCCGTATGAGCAGAAGCCCAACCGTTATGTTAAACGGCTCATTTCGTTCCATTATTTTTTCTGCCGGAAGTTTATGTTTGTCAAATATGCCGAGGCGTATGTCATTTTTCCCGGAGGGTTTGGCACCTTGGATGAATTCTTTGAAAGCACCACGCTGATCCAGACGGGGCGCATGGGGAAATTCCCCGTCATTCTTTACGGAAGTAAATTCTGGGGCGGGCTTATTGATTGGTTTAAGCAATCTGTGCTCAAAGAGAAAAATATCGATTCTGAGGATTTGAATATCTTTCAGGTCGTCGATACGCCGGAAGGTGTCATTGAAGCGATCAAGAAATTCTACGCCAATAAGAAGAAATAAATGCCCAAGAAACCAAAAGTTATTGTTCTAAGGACTGCCGGGACCAACTGTGATGTCGAAACTGCTTTTGCGTTTGAAAGTTTTGGCGCGCAGGTCAATTCCGTGCATATCAATAAACTTTTTAGCGGTGATGTTCATCTAAAAGATTATCATATTCTCGCGATCCCCGGCGGCTTTACCTACGGGGATGATATTGAATCAGGACGGATCCTGGCCAATGAATTGCGTATCCGGTTAGGCGAGGACTTAAAACAGTTTGTCGGTGATGGAAAATTGATCATCGGCATCTGCAATGGTTTTCAGGTCCTGGTCAAATCGAGTATTCTTCCCGGAGTTCCGGATAAAAAAGGAAAAGAGGGGGATGGTCCTTCGCAGAAAGCGACTCTGATCAATAATGATTCAGGAAAATTTGAGGACCGGTGGTGTTACCTGAAGGTTCAGGGAAAAAGTGTTTGGACAGAAGGGCTTGACGGCACCGTCTATTACCCGGTCGCCCATGCTGAAGGAAAATTTGTTCTGCGTGACAAAGATGTCCTTGACCGGTTGAATACGAATGGGCAAGTGGCGTTCCGTTATTGCGGGCCTACCGGTAAGCGCGCGGCCTATCCCTGTAATCCTAACGGGTCCGTTGAGGATATTGCGGGGATTACCGATCTGACAGGACGGGTGCTCGGTCTGATGCCGCATCCCGAGCGTCATTTCTTATTTACGCAGCATCCCTACTGGTCACGGTTGGATGCTAACGGTCGTTACGGGCAAGGCGCGAAGATCTTTAAGAATGGTGTCGATTACATTAAGGATAAGTTCTTATGAAGAAAACAACGTATAAAAGCAGTGGGGTCGACATTAACAAGGCCAATGCATTTGTGAAGGCCATCAAAAGTGATGTGGCGAGTACCACCGGGGCTTCTGTCATTCGCCGCAAAGGCGCTTTTGGCGGGTTGTTTGCTTTAGCGAAGGGCCAATACAAGAATCCCGTATTGGTTTCTTCGACTGACGGGGTGGGGACAAAACTTCTTGTCGCGCAGGCAGCGGGCAAACATGATACGGTCGGTATTGATCTGGTCGCCATGAATGTTAACGATATTCTCTGCGTGGGGGCGAAGCCGCTTTTCTTTCTCGACTATATCGCTTGCGGTAAATTAAAGCCGAAGGTCTTAGGCGATGTTGTCAAAGGGATCGCCGCGGGATGCCGCCAATCAGGTTGCAGCTTAGTTGGCGGGGAAACCGCCGAGATGCCGGGGATGTACAAGCCGGATGAATATGACCTGGCCGGCTTTGCCGTTGGTATTGTCGAGAAGAAAAAGATCATCGACGGGTCGGCGATCAAGGCCGGGAATCAGGTGATCGGCCTGCCGTCGACGGGACTGCATTCGAATGGATTTTCCCTGGCGCGCAAGGTCCTTTCTTCGGCCGGGCAAAAGAAATATGCCAAACAGTTATTGGCGCCGACGCGCATCTATGCGAAGGAGGTTTCGGGGCTTCTTGCGAAGTTCCCTGTTCGCGGGATCGCGCATATTACCGGGGGGGCGTTCTATGATAAACTGACGAAGATCCTCCCGGCGGGCAAATGTTTCGCCATCGACCGTGGCAGCTGGCCCGTTCCGGAAATATTTCACATTATCCAAAAAAAGGGTAAAATAGGGGATCGTGAAATGTACCGGACATTCAACATGGGGATCGGCATGGCCTTTGTTCTTTCTTTGAAAGACGTCGCGAAAGTCAGTTCTTATCTTAAGAAGAAAAAAATAAAACATTACAAGATCGGCAGTGTCGTTAATGACACCAAAAGAAAGATCGTAATATGAAAATCTTAATTATCGGCTCCGGGGGGCGGGAACATGTTCTTGCCTGGAAGATCAAACAAAGCCCTTTAGTGAAAGAAATATATTGCGCGCCGGGCAACGGCGGGATATCCAAAATTGCCGAGTGTGTCGATATCAGCGTCGACGATATTCCGGCACTGATCCGGTTTGCGAGCGAAAAGAAAATTGACCTGACGGTTGTTGGTCCTGAAGCCCCGCTGGTGGCTGGGATTGTCGATGACTTTGAGCGCGAGGGCCTAAAAGTGTTCGGGCCGAGCAAGGAAGCCGCGCAGCTCGAAGGCAGTAAAATTTTCGCCAAAGAATTTATGTATGAATGGAACATCCCGACGGCAGGCTTCCAAAAGTTTTGCATCATAGAGGAAGCGAAGGAGTATCTGCGTCAAGTAATGTTTCCAGTTGTCGTTAAGGCTGACGGCCTCGCCGCCGGCAAAGGTGTGATCATCTGCCGGGATTTCATTGAAGCTGAAAAAGCGGTTGATGAGATCATGGCTGAGAGGATTTTTCAGGAGGCCGGGAATCAGATCATCATTGAAGAGTGTCTCGAAGGCGAAGAGGTCTCGATCCTTGCAATTAGCGACGGGGAGTGTTATTGCCTCCTGGATTCTTCGCAGGACCACAAGCGGATCTTCGACGATGACGTCGGGCCTAACACCGGCGGCATGGGGGCGTATTCTCCGGCGCCGATACTGACGGAAAAATTATATAAGACTATTGAAAACCGCATCATTGATCCGGTTATCCGCGGGATGCAGAAAAGCGGGACGCCGTTTAAAGGTGTTCTCTATGCGGGCCTGATGATCACATTCGACGGGCCGATGGTTCTTGAATTTAATGTCCGGTTCGGCGACCCTGAAACGCAGGCGATCTTACCGAGGATGAAGAGCGATATTGTCGAGTTAATGCTGGCGAGTTGCGACGGGCAGGTAGGAAACATTAAGCTCGAATGGGATAAGCGTAGCTGTGTTTGTGTCGTGATGAGCTCCGGAGGATACCCCGGCGAATATGAAAAGGGTAAAGAGATCTCCGGATTAAAAGATGCCGAAAAGATCGAAGATACGGTTGTTTTTCATGCTGGCACAAAAAAGGAAGACGGCAAGATCGTTACTTCCGGTGGTCGTGTTTTAGGTGTGACGAGTTTAGGCAACGGGATCGAGACGGCCATCGAACAGGTGTACAATGCTGTCGATAAAATAAATTTTGAACGATGTTTCTTCAGACGGGATATCGGGTCAAAGGCTTTTAAATGGGTCAGCCATAGGTCGCAGGTCACGCGCTGACCGGTTGTACGTGAATCCTTAATGAGGAGTTAGTTATGAACAATATTCAAGTCGCTATTATGATGGGAAGCAAGTCGGACCTTTCTGTTATGGAGAAGGCCGCGAAGATCCTAGAAGATTTCAAGGTTGCTTATGAGATGAAAGTGCTTTCGGCTCACCGTACTCCGAAAGAGACGGCGGAATATGCGCAAGGTTTGAGGGGAAACGGCGTGCGTGTTGTGATCTGCGGGGCGGGGGCTTCGGCTGCGCTTTCCGGAGTCGTCGCGGCGCATACGACGCTTCCGGTAATCGGTGTTCCGATCGACGCGACAGCGCTCAATGGCATGGATGCTTTGCTTTCGACGGTTCAAATGCCGCCGGGAGTTCCCGTCGGTGCGGTTGCTATCGGCGAAGCCGGCGCGAAGAACGCGGCTCTTTTAGCTTTGCGCATTTTAGGCGTCACGAACCAAGTCATTGAGACAAAGTTGGAAAAGTTCAAAGACGAACAAAGAAAAAAGATCTTAGGGATCAAACTTACTTGAAAACAGAAATCATTAAACTCGATCCTGCTTATCCCGACCTAAAGCAGATCGCCTATTGCGCGAAGGTCATCCGCAAGGGTGGCTTGGTCGTTTTTCCAACGGAGACGGTTTATGGCATTGCGGCGGATTTCTCCAATCCGCAGGCAATGAAACGTTTAAGGGAAGTGAAAAAGCGGGCCGATGACAAGCCTTTTTCGATCCTCATTTCTCAAACAGATTTGATATCGAACTATACACCGACGACCGACCCGAAATTATTTAAATTGATCTATGAATGTTGGCCGGGGCCGCTGACGGTCGTTGTCCCGTCGGAGGAAGAAGGGCAGACGATTGGGGTGCGCATGCCGGATCACCCTGTTGCCCTGCGGCTCGTTCAGGACTTGCAATGTACGATCGCCGCTCCGTCGGCGAATATCGAGGGCAACGAGCCACCGAAGACGTGTGTAGAGGCCTTAAGGGATCTAGATGGTTTAGTCGATGTCGCGATCGACGCGGGGACCGCGAGAATCGGAGCAGGGTCTTCTGTTATTGATATGACAAAAGAGGATCCTGTGGTCCTGCGGGGCGGGGTGATCACGCAGGAAGATGTCAATAGGATCACAGGGAAGAAGACCATACTGTTTGTTTGCACGGGTAATAGTTGCCGTTCGGTCATGGCCGAGTACCTTTTAAAAAGTGCGGTTCAGGGCCGTGATGATATTGAGGTGATGTCAGCGGGAACGGGCGTTTTTATCCGGTCGGCGGCAAGTTCTGAGACGGTGGCTGTTCTTGCTGAGGAAGGTATTGATGCGACCTCGCATCTCGCGCAGCCGATCAATACGATCTTGCTGAAGAAATCGGATATGATCATTGTGATGACCCGGAACCATCGCATTCAAGTGCTTGAACGCGTGCCGGAAGTGGAGCATAGGGTCTATTTGTTAAAAGAATTTGCTGATATTCCTTTTAAAGACGAAGGCAGCCTGGATGTTCCTGATCCTATCGGTAAGTCGAGGGGATTGTATAAAGATTGTCTAGTAGAAATTAAAGAAGCGATCCATAAAATTGAAGAGCTGGTTTAAATGACGGGGGAGGAATGAAAATTTTTATCGGGGCAGATCATCGCGGGATTGGCTTTAAAAAAAAGATCACGCAGATATTAGAAAAGCAAGGAGCGAATGTTGTCGATCTCGGGGCGTATGATCCTGCCAAGAGTTGCGATTATCCTCGAGTTGCTTATAAAGTGGCCAGCGAGGTAGCAAAGTCGCGTGATGGCCGGGGTATTCTTGTATGCATGTCTGGGATAGGCCAGGCGATCGCCGCCAATAAAGTGCGTGGGGCCTATGCGGCTTTATGTTACAATACCGAATCAGCGGAGCTCTCGCGCAGGCATAATAATGCGAAT
>DAOWBD010000195.1 GCA_030634235.1 Candidatus Omnitrophota bacterium
GGATAATAACTCGTCTTTAAACGCCTCGCCAGGTCGCGCTTCACAAAAAGTGCCGGCCGCCGGCCGCCGAAGACAATAGCCAGCCGGCTTAAATACGTTCCCCGGTCGATGTAGCGCTCCTGAATATGGTCGAGAAGCGCATCCTTGAAGCTTTCGCAAAAAGAATAGGTGATGATCTTATTGTCGGTCGTCGTTGTGTTCATACTTCCTCAACCTGAAAACAGTCCAAATAAATTAAAAATCCTTTGATCGCCCGGTGAGGATAAATGCCTTGAAGGATATCCTTATACTCCTCTACCTGGGCCTCATATTGCCCTTTCGGATCTTTCGCGCTTTTAAAATCCACGATCCAGGCCTCGCTTTCAAAGACAATCAACCGGTCAGCGCGCTTTGTATGGCCGAACGCATTGATTATTTCTTTTTCCGTGTATACTTCTGCAGCGTCACAATAAAAGAACTTCTTTATATCTTGATGCGCGAGCAATTCATCCAATTGCGTTTCATACCCCTTCCAGTCACCGGCCTGCGTGAAATGGAGTTTTGCCTGCGCAAGCGCGCGGGCGACGATTTTTTCCCGCCCCCCGTCACTTAAGTTGCCGATCAACGAAAGAATATCATGCATGATCTTGCCTTTGAGACGATGCTGCCGGTTCCTTAATTGACCAGCATCAAGAAATTCATCTTTTAAGTAACCGATCCAATCGGGATAGTCCGACGGCGGGATCTTCAAGATCGCGGCATCTTCGGGCCCCGCCGATTCATAGCGCTTTTGTTTCCCTTGAATATAATGATCCTCAGGGATCAAGAATTGCGCGCAATTAAAACTATTGCCCGCGCGCTTAGGGATAAATCCATACAGTTCGTTGCAAGGCCTCGTGAGTGCGACATACATGCTGTTGAGCTCTGAAGAAAAAGCCTTTTTATACTCCTGGCTGTAGATGCGATAAAGATCGTCGGAGAATTTCAGGTATTTCGTCTTGAGGCGGAGCAGTTCCATATGCTCATCGTGCCGGCGCAGGACATACGACGGTTGATACTCCCCGCTGATGGCGCCGATCACAACATCCATTGCCAGATAAGGCAGGATCACGACCGGGAACCCGAGCCCCTTGGATTTATGGATCGTTAATATCTTCACCGCGTCGCTGTCGGCCACCTGCACGTAGAGGTCTTCGCCTTTGAGTTCCTCAAAATACCCCAGAAAAGAAGCGATATCGGTATGCTCTTCTTCGATATTATTTATTAACTCGAGAAAATGCATCAGGAACCCTTGCGCCCCGCGGCAATGGTCGATGAACTGAAACCGGCTGTAGATCGTGATGGCAAGCTCGTAAAGCGGATACAGCCCGACATTGCGGAAGAACTCGTCGATAAACGTCTTCCAGACTTCAGGGAAGCGCTCGCGGAATTCCGTATACAGATAAAGGTCCTTCTCGCCGGCCATCCGCTGCCTGAAGCTAAAGACAAACCTGTGCATCTCTTCCGCCGACAGGCCCGTCGCCCGCGTGAAGATGTCGCCTAAAATAAATGTTGAAAACGCCAAGTTGTCGATGGGAGAATCTAA
>DAOWBD010000092.1 GCA_030634235.1 Candidatus Omnitrophota bacterium
GTTTTCTCTTTTGTAAGGACAACAGTTCCGTGGATCCCTCCGACGGTCACGACCTGATCGTTCTTCTTAAGGGTTTCCCTCATCTTCAGCTTTTCCTTCTGCTCTTTTTTTTGCGGACGAAAAACCAGCATGTAGAAGATCGCGAAAATAAGGATCATTGGCATAAACATCGACATTCCACCTTGTTGAGTTGGCATGGTGTCTCCTTTACGGTATATTTCTCGACGGCAAATCAATGCCGTGAAAAGTCCGGAAAACGTTATTAAGTATCTTTCAAGTTTTTCACAAGGGACTTGACCGTATCGCTCATTTGAGCGCCTTGCTTCAGCCACTTGTTAAGCTTTGTCTTGTTGATGGATACAACGGCCGGTTTTTTCGCCGGATCATAATATCCCAACAGATCTAAGTGCCTGCCGTCGCGGGTGTCTGATTTACTGATCGCGACGATACGGTAATTGTACCGCTTGCTGGCGGATTTCCCTGCTTTTTGTAATCGTAGTCTTACTTCCATGAATCTATTCTCCTATTCGTTTGTTGACCCTTCGACTAACTCTCAGGGGCACCCTGAGCATTCCTTATTATAGGACTAGTTTGTGTCGAAGGGTTGATTATGTGCAAGTTCGATAGCCATCACCTGTGCCTTGGCTTTATTGATGGTTTCCTGATATTCCTTTTGGGGTTTGGAATCAGCGACGATCCCTGCTCCCGCCTGAATGTATGCTTTGCCCTTATGCGCGACGATTGTCCGGATCGTGATACATGTATCCAGGTTTCCGGAAAAACTGAAATAGCCGATGCATCCGGCGTATGGCCCGCGCGTGACCTTTTCCAAGTCTTCGATGATCTCCATCGCGCGGATCTTCGGCGCTCCCGAGACGGTTCCGGCCGGGAAAGCGGCTTTTAAAACGTCGAGGTCGTCGCTGTTCTTCTTGAGTTTTCCCTTTACGTTTGTGACGATATGCATGACATGCGAATACTTCTCGACCGACATGAACTCCGAAAGATAAACGGAACCCTTTTGACAGACGCGCCCCAGGTCGTTGCGTCCCAGATCGACGAGCATGATATGCTCGGCCTTTTCTTTTGGGTCTTCGAGCAGGTCCTTGGCCAGGGCCGCATCCTGTTTGTCATCTTTGCCGCGCGGCCGCGTGCCGGCGATCGGCCGAGTTTCGACGATCCCGTTTTCACAACGGACGAGAAGCTCCGGTGATGAACCGATGATTTGAATGCCGTTAAGATTCAGGTAGAACATGTAGGGTGATGGATTGACCGCCCTGAGGGTCCTGTAGATATTGAACGGATCCGTCTTTAAATCGACCTCGAAGCGCTGGGAGAGGACGACTTGTATGATCTCGCCGGCCCGGATCTGCTTTTTGGCTTCCGTGACCATTTTCTTAAATTGGGTCTCGGTTGTATTGGATCTGGCCTTCAATTTGGCGAGAGGGTGTGTCTTTCTCTTTTTTTGCGTCTCGACGATCAGGGGCTGATCAAGCTCATGGATCAAACCGTCGATCTGCTTAAGCGCTTTTTTATATTCTTTGATCTTCTGCGATTGCGAGGCCTTGGGGTCGACATAAACACATTGAACAACTTTGACATTATGGTTCAAATGATCAAAGATGATGAGGCTTTTGGCCAGCACAAGAAGTGTATCCGGTAGTTTCAGGTCATCCGTTGTTTTATTCGGGAGTTTTTCAAAGAACTTCACCACATCGTAGCTTAAATAGCCGACGAGACCGCCGCAGAACCGTGGGAGCTGCGGGATATTAACGAACTTATATTTTTTTAAGATCTGCCGTATGAATGAAAGCGGCGTATCTGTGATCTTATGCGATTCCTGGATCATTTTCCCTTTGTTCAAGCGGGAAATTTTAACGGTGTTATGTTTTGTCTGGAAGATCAGTTCGGGGTCTTTGGCCAGGAACGAAAAACGCGAGACCTTCTCTTCTCCTTCGACGGATTCGAGCAGAAAAGAGTATTTGGCCTTGTGTGCGATCTTAAAATATGCAGAAACGGGTGTCTCAAGATCGCCGAGGATCTCTTTATAGACCGGGACAAGATTACCTTTTTTCGCTAATTTTAAAAATTCTTTTTCCGAAGGAAACAGCATGATTTATTTCTTTTCAGTATCGATTTTTCGGTAAAAACAGCTTTTTTTCATTGTGTGGCAGGCTGAACCTACTTGCCGCACTTTAACCAATAGTGTATCACAGTCACAGTCGTAATACACACCCTTAACAAATTGAAAATGTCCCGAGGTCATGCCCTTGACCCAGAATTCCTGCCGTGACCGTGACCAGAAACAGGTCTTTCCGATCTTTAAGGTTTGTTTGACCGAATCAATGTTCATGTAGGCCATCATGAGCACGTCTTTGGTCTTGTAGTCTTGGACGATCGCCGGAATGAGGCCATCCTTATTAAATTTGAGCTTATGCAATGTTCTCGGGCCAATCTTGATCTTTTCAATATCCTTCACAATCGTACCTCGACTTCTTTTTCGTTTAAGTATTTTTTCACGTCACCGACGGTCAATTCGCGGTAATGGAACACGGATGCTGCAAGGGCCGCGTCGGCCTTTGTTTTGGCGAAAACATTATAAAAGTCTTTCAGATTCCCTGCTCCGCCCGAAGCGATAACGGGAATATTCACGGCCCGGCTGACGGCATCGGTCAAGGCAAGATCAAAACCGTCCTTGGTCCCGTCATGGTCCATGCTGGTCAAGAGGATCTCGCCCGCGCCCAGTGTTTCGACGTCCTGTACCCATTCAATGGCGTTTTTTCCTGTCGGTGTCCTGCCGCCATGGGTATAAACTTCCCACCAGCCTTCGCCGTTCTTTTTAGCATCAACCGCGATCACGATACACTGGTTCCCGAATTTCTTTGACGATTCACGGATCAGTTCGGGATTTTCGACGGCCGAGGTATTGATCGATACTTTATCGGATCCGGCGTTCAAAAGCTCGCGGATATCGTCAAGGTTGTTGATGCCTCCCCCGACGGTTAAAGGCATAAAGACTTTCTCGGCGGTCTCACGGACGACATCGAGGATGATTGAGCGTTTTTCATGGCTTGCCGTGATATCGAGAAAAACGATCTCATCGGCTTTCTGTTCGTCATAAAGCTTGGCGATCTCGACAGGGTCTCCGGCATCCCGCAGGTTCACGAAATTCGTGCCCTTGACGACACGGCCGTCTTTGACATCCAAACAGGGAATTATCCGTTTCGTGAGCATAACGCTAAAGCTTCCTTCAGGTCCAGTTTACCTTCGTAGATCGCTCTTCCAGTAATAGCGCCGAACACACCTTTGTCTTCCACAGCGAGCAATTTCTTAATATCTTCAATATTAGAAATACCGCCCGAGGCAATGATCGGGATATTGGTGGTTCCTGCCAATTCTTCAAGGCCTTCAAAGTTCGGCCCGGTTAGCATACCGTCGCGGGCGATATCGGTATAGATCAAACACGAAAGCCCGAGAGCTTCAAGATCCTTGGCAAAATCAGTCGCCTTTAAATTAGACGTTGATGTCCACCCGCGCTGCGCGACCATGCCGTTGGAACAATCGAGGCTGACCGCGATCTTATCCCCCCATTGATCAATGATCTTTTTTAAGAAAGAACGGTCTTCGATGACGCGTGTTCCTAAGATCACGCGAGCGATGCCACCTTCTAATAATTTCCGGATGTCGTCTTCCTGACGGATTCCGCCGCCCACTTGGACCGAAATGTTAACTGTGTTGGCGATATGAAGGATCGTCTCGATGTTTTGCATTTCGCCGGTTTTTGCGCCGTCGAGATCAACCACGTGAAGCCACTGGGCCCCTTTGGCCTCCCACAATCTTGCCATGGCGGCCGGGGCTCCGGAATATTCCGTCACTTCGTCGAATTTGCCCTGTGCTAAACGGACGACATTGCCTTCTTTGATATCAATGGCCGGGAAAATGATCACGGACGGCTCTCCTATAATTCATTAAAGTTCTTGAGGATCTGTAACCCTACTGACTGGCTTTTCTCTGGGTGAAATTGCACCCCAAGGATATTCCCGGCACATATCGACGAGGTAAAATCAATCGCATATTTCGTTGTCGTTGCAATGATCGCTGTATCTGCAGGTTTCACGAAATAGGAATGACAGAAATAAACGTTTGATAATTCATCGACGCCCTTAAAAAGAGGCAGGTCCGGTTTCTTGATATGCAGCTGATTCCATCCGATCTGAGGAATTTTCAGCCACGAGAAACGCTCGACCGTTCCCTTGAGGATTCCTAATCCTTCGATTGTTCCGCCTTCAGTACTTGTCTCAAAGAGTAGCTGAAATCCTAAACAGATGCCGAGAAGAGGTGTTCCCTTTGCGGCTACAGCCTTGATCGCCGGGATGATCCCTCTCGCCTTCAGGCGCTCCATGGCCGACGGCATCGCCCCGACACCGGGGAGAACGACCTTATTGGCAGCGTTGATCTCATCGGGTTTTTGGGTAATCATGGCCGTTGCGCCGACCTTCTCAAGCGCTTTCTGCACGCTGCGCAAATTCCCCATTCCGTAATCGATGATCGCTATCATGATGACCCATCCTTAAAATTAGGAACCTTCAATCGATCAATGATCAATCTTATGAAGTTGACAACTGATGACTGAAGGCTTCAAAGCCAAAGAGGCTTTAATCGATAATCCCTTTCGTTGATGGCATACTTTCCTCCCGTCGAGGGTCGATCTGGGTTGCTTGGTCCAAAGCGAGCCCGAGCGA
>DAOWBD010000158.1 GCA_030634235.1 Candidatus Omnitrophota bacterium
CCTTATCGGTCAATATTTCCGTAAGGCCGATCTTTTGATTAACCCCGAGATACTTGGCAACACGGCCCCTGCGCAGATCGGCATCGATCAAAAGCACCCTCGGCTTCTGCGTCGATTGCGCGATCGCCACCGCGAGATTCAGCGCTGTCAATGTCTTGCCTTCCGAATGCAGCGAGCTGGTCATCACCAAAACCTTCGGCGGTTTGGTTTTATTGATCGAGAGAACATTCGTTCTTAATATCTTATATTGTTCGGTGATCAGCGCCTTCGGATCGAAATACGTGACGATCCTTTGGTCGACTTTTGAATTGCCGATCTTCTTGACCACCAGCTGCTCGTGCTCCTTGATCCGGGAGATCTTATCGATCCTCTCGATACGGTCCTCGGCGGCTTTCTTAAGTGCGTTGGTTATCTTTCCCATTGTGTAATTCCTTTTTTAAGCGTTAATTAAATCGCATGTCTTCTTTATTAATATGAACCGAAAAGATACTGCGTCTTGTCAACAACATCCCTGACCTTATTATTCAATAAAATCTGTTTATCCTGCAGGAGCTCGTCGGACGCCTTGAGATCCTGGATCGAATCTTCAACGGACGTTTGAAAAGTTTTTTGAGCAAATATCATATCCTCGATCTCTTCTTTGTTACCCCTGATAGCGACCTTTAATTCCTTATCCTGGGCCTTCAAGCTGTCGACGTGTTTTAATTGTTTTTCATCCTGTTGGGCAACAAGGGCCTGTAGGTCCTTGATCACGCCCCCTTGTTTTTTCGAGGTTTTAAACAGCGCCGCGTCGATCGTACCCAAATCTTTTAACCGAACCGAAACATCCTCGCTCGTCAAGGCCAGGGCCCCTTCGACCGCCTCAATGCGCGAAATCGTCTTGAAACTGACGGCCATGGAAACAGCGCTCAAGGCCACAATCAAGACGATCATAAAACCGATAAAGTAAACCATCTTGTGATCCTGCGCCACCGGCGCCGTCTTCTTGCTGATCTCCTCGGCATCCTGGACAATGATATCCGAATCCACTTTGCGCGTTACGTTTAATTTATTCAGGTCATCCATTAATCGACTCATCGTATAACTTTCTTTACTTGTTAATAATCACTTGCGCTCTTATTTCTCTCCGATGATCCTCTTCAATTCCTCATCCAACTCAACGCCCTTCTTCATACTCTGGCCGCTGATCTGTATCGTCGGCGACTCGTTGACCACTTCGCGCATCAATTCCCCATCGATCACTTCCTTTTCATAAATAAAGCCGTTCAACAAGGCGCTGTCGCAGATCGAATTGACCAGCCGGGGAATCCCGTTGCTGAATTGGTAAATCAGATTGAGCGCCTCGTAGGTGAAATACTGCCGATTGCTTTCGCTGGCGACCTTCAGGCGGTAGAAAACATACTGTTTGGTCTCTTCTTCCGTTAGAGGAACCAGGTGATAGAACACCGCGATCCTCTGGCGCAGCTGTTCGAGCCTCGGCATGGATAATTTTTTCTTGAGCTCCGGCTGCCCCAGAAAGATGATCTGGATCAGTTTTTCATTCTCCGTCTCGAGATTCGACAACATCCTAACCTCTTCGAGGACATTCGGCGTTAAGTTCTGCGCCTCGTCGATGATCACAACAACATTATTGTCCTGGCGCAATTGCTCGATCAGGTACTGGTTTAATTGGGAAAGTAATTTGGATTTGGACCCGGGAATATAATCGACCTCGAGGTCCTCGAGAATGCTGCACAGCAAGTCCTTGCCGCTCATATGTGTATTGGTGATCAGGGCTGTTTGTGTCGTGGATGTTAACTTATTGAGCAATGTCCGGCAGACAGTCGTCTTGCCCGATCCGATATCCCCGGTGATCACGACAAACCCTTTTCTCTCCTCAATCGCATAAATGAGCGTGCTTAATGCCTCTGTATGCTTCGAGCTCTCAAAGAAGAAACGTGAATTCGGCGTCATGTTAAATGGCGCTTCCTTAAAACCATAATATTTGAAATACATCGTAACCTCGTTTCAGCGTTTAGTGTCTATAGATAGCTCTATACGCTATCCCCTATTCAGTTAAATTCTTAGCCGGGGCCTTCAGCCGTTGGATGATCCTTAAAACCCCTTCACAGTTCATTAAGATGTCGTGGTCCCAAAACTTCAAGACCGTGAAGCCCTGGCCCTTTAACCATCGGTCGCGTGTGATCTGTCCCAAATCCGTCACGAACGGGTCGCTGCTGCCAAGGGTAATCACCAATTTTTTCTCCAAGCATGCAAAATCAACCATGAACCGACCGATGGTCTCTTGTCTGCTAAACCCGATATCCTTTTCCTGAAGAGCCTGCCAGAGATCCTCCCCGGCACTTCTCGAACTGTTTCTCAAACTTCTTTCCTCAGCTTTTGTCGGATCGTTCCTTAAACTTCTTTCCTCAGCTTTTGCCGGATCGTTCCTTAAACTTCTTTCCTCAGCTTTTGCCGGATCGTTCCTTAAACTTCTTTCCTCAGCTTTTATCAACATGCTTTCCATGATCCCTCCTTTATCCGCTATACCCTATCCGCTACTTTAGATAGCTCGCCAAATTATACGCCCCAATAACCATAATCACACCCGCAACAAGTGTCAGGCCATACAGCCATCGCACCTTTTCTTTTTCTCTTCGAATACTCTCGGGTGTATTAATTTTCGAAATAGCTCCAAAAAGGGCTACTCCTAAATACTCTTTTGCCTCTTCCACATCGATAAAAGATTTATCCAGGAACTCCGAGGCCAGAACAAGCGCCACGCCGGATAC
>DAOWBD010000052.1 GCA_030634235.1 Candidatus Omnitrophota bacterium
AATTCAGTAGACGTAGTAGGTTTCTATTTCTTAATCACTGAACGTTCCGCTATGATGAATTTAAAGACATAATGTTCTAAATCACAACAGCCATAGGCGGCTGTTTTTTTGTTTAAAATCCACACTAAACGGAGATAGGAAAAATATGCTCAATCGCGCTCATGTGTTACTAAAAGATGAACGTAAAGATTTGCGCATTAAAGAAGACGAACACCTTTCTTGGCAGATCAAATATAAGCAACGTGAAGGGCATGCGAGGATCCGTAATATTAGTGCAACCGGAATGCTGATGGAAACGGATGTTAAATTTGATCCTAAGGAGGACTGCATTCTGTCATTTGATTCAGATTTGGGTGAGCGAAATTATATCCCGAGGGTCGGGCGTTTGGTCTGGAACAGGAAGAAGAGATTTTCGCATGACAAATATTTCTGCGGCATTAAATTCTTAGATGCGGATGAGCAGGTTCTCTCGAGGATGCGCCAGCGTGTTCAAAAAGGAGTCAGCCGATTTTTTGCCAGGCGCCGAATAACAACAACGATCGGTTTTCTTGTATGCATTGCTTGTATCGCTTTGATCGAATATATTGTTTATTCAAGCGGCGTCATCTATCAGGATGTGACAAGGGCGAACAACAATATGGCCAGGACATCGGCGCAGCAAGCAGTACTTACTCGAAACTATACCCGGCTTTATAAGGCCAGTGAGGCCAATTTAGCGGTTCAAACAAAGAAGTTGGAAATTGCTAATGAGATTATCTTGCAGGACCAAGCCGCTCTCGCATTATTTTCAAAGGAACTCGAAGCGACAGGATCGCTTTTAAACAGAACCGAAGAGATGCTTTCCGAATCTAAAAGCCGCAATGTCGAGCTTAGCAATGAGATCGCGGTTCTTCAGGCCCAGGTTCAGGCGCAGATGGCCCGTGAAGCGAGCGCGGTTGCCGTCGCAGATGTTGAGATGTCTATGGCGCAGTACCGTCTTAAGCTGCAGTCGATTAAGAATGAAATGAGGCTGTTGAGGGATAAAGAGCATGCGGTTAAAGTTGCGGCTCTTGTCGAGCTAGACAATCAGAAGCTGCAGCTTGGAAATAACGGATATTTTGTCAAAGGAGGGCAGAAGGTCTGGGTGAATGAAGAGCGGTATAAACGTTTAGATGCGGACCGGTTTCAAACCCCTGTGACCGAGCAAGTCAATCGAAAAGTTGAAATCGATGTAACATTTTTTGACAGTCCATGAGAGAAAGTGTTTTGAGGACTTTCGGAATATTTTGACGAGTAGACCTGCCATTTCGTTTTATTCCCTACATACAATCGTATTGATTACATGATGTTTTCTGTGTTTAATTTATGAGAAGGATCCATCGTCCAAAACATATTGTTAGGGCCGCACACTCTTTGAAGACCAAAGAGGGCGATATTCCTTTTGTCCTGGCACGATCATTGGGGCGCAGGACATTGACGATTACCGTCAATGAGCAGGCGCAAGTCAGTATTGCCTCGCCGTTTGCGATGCGAGAGCGCGATATCTATGCTTTTGTCCATGAAAAGGCGCGATGGATCCTAGCCAAGGTAAAGGATGCTCAGAACAATAAGGACATTCTCAGCCAGAGGGAGTTTGCCCATGGGCATGAATTTTTATTTCTGGGGAAGAAATATAAAGTGAACGTGGTCAGGTCGGATGTCAAGAGAAGCCGTATTACTTTTGACGTCCTTACGGGATGGTCGATCGCTGTTCCTCAAGGATTATCTCCTGAGGAAAGCCAGATTCAGGTAAAGAATAAAATGCTTCAGTGGTACCGGGCGCAGGCAAAAGAGATCTTGGGTGGGCGGATCTTTTACTATTCGCGTCTGATGGGAGTCGAGCCGAAAAAGATTGCCATTCGAACGCAGAAACGGTTATGGGGGTGTTGTGACTTTAACACACAAACAATTCATCTCAACTGGCAGATCATCTTGTCGCCCCTTAAGGTCATCGACTATGTGGTGGTCCATGAACTTTGCCATTTGACCGTTCCGAGCCACTCTAAGCGGTTCTGGAAGAAGGTTGAGAAATTCATGCCTGACTTTCAGGGATACCGGCGGTGGCTTAAGATAAATCATCTTGACATGCTTTTGCCTTAAATGAAGATCGAGATTAAAGTTATTCCTGGAGCCAAAAAGAACGCCATAAAACATGAACAGGATATGTGGGCGGACGATACATGGAAGGTTTATGTCAGTGCTCCTGCGGTTGATGGTAAGGCAAACAAGGCCCTGATCGACCTTCTAGCCAGGCATTTCGGGGTGCGCAAAAGTCAGATAGAAATCACAAAAGGATTGAAATCCCGGCATAAAACCATTACTATAAAAGGCATTTGAGACAGGTAAGGATCATAAAAACGGAGGTAAAATGCTAGAGGAACAGATCGGTAAAGATTATATAAAGGCAATGAAGGATCGGGATTCGGTGAAATCGTCGACCTTAAGTTTTTTAAGAGCCCAGATGAAGAATGTACTCATTGAAAAAAGGGCTGAGAATCTCAAAGACGAGGAAGTCGTTGCTGTCATCAAAAAACAGATCAAACAGCGTCAGGATTCCATCCAGCAGTATGAAAAAGGCGGTCGGCAGGACTTAGCCGGAAAAGAAGCTGTTGAATTAGCGATATTGAAAGATTATCTTCCTGAGGAAATGTCGGAACAGGAATTAGAGGGGGTTGTCACGGCTGCTATTGAAGAGGCTCAAGCGGATTCGATGAAGGATATGGGCAAGGTGATGAAGATCATAGCGGACAAGGTTCAAGGCAAGGCTGATAATAAGCTGGTCAGTGAATTGGTCAAAAGGGCTATTTCGCAGCTTTAACAAATCATGGTTTTCCCTATTAAGGGGCTTTAAGGAGACCGGTTGTGCGTCGTTTAAGAAGAGTTCTTTTAATTCTGCTCGTTGTTTTGATCATTTTTGCCGGCGCGTTCTTTTTCTGGCTTCCGGGCCGTTATGTTGTTCCGGTTATCATGTATCATCAGGTGACCTATACGGAGCGTCTGCAGCCGAACTGGGTGAGCCCGGAGAATTTCGAATGGCAGATGGCGTATTTGAAGGACCACGGGTATAATGTTATCCGTCTGGATGAACTTGTCAAGGCGACCCGCGAGGGTAGAACCCTGCCTCGGAAAACGGCGGTAATCACCTTTGACGATGGGTATGAAAATAACTATACTCAGGCCTTTAAGATCCTTAAAAAGTATGATTTTCCGGCGACTATTTTTGTCCCGACAGATAAAGTTGGTACGGAGGGGCGCTTAACCTGGGCGCAGATGAAAGAGATGCTGGCGTCTGGTATTGATATCGGCAGTCACACGCAAACAGAAGTCTATTTGCCTGATGCGCCTGTCGAACAGCAACGCCGCGAGATTCGGATTAGTAAAAGTATTTTAGAGCAAAACCTCGGGGTATCCGTCAATCATTTTGCCTATCCGATTGGCGGGTTTAGCGAGGGGATCAAAGAGATCGTCAAGGAAGCGGGTTATCGATCCGCGTGTGCGACGAATCGCGGATATGACCGTTTTAACAAAGATGTTTTTGAGCTGAACCGTGTCCGTTTCAGCGACAAGGATGATCGAAAAGATTATCTTTGGATCAAATTATCGGGCTATTACAATTTGTTTCGCAAAGCCAAAAACCCTTACTAATACTTGGAAATGGATCCTGACAAATGAGCGCAAAAAAATCATCAACGCAAGCAAAATACACGCTTAATAGCAACGGGCATTTCGTTATTGAGAATTATAATCAGAGTAAGCCGTTCAGCAATTTCTTACCGGGAATTGCCGGTGTGTGGGGGATCCCGATGTGGGTCTTTTATGTCAATCGGGGGCAGTGTATCGCGAGCTTTGGCGTCGAGTCCAAGGACAAGGCGATCATGGAGTTTCAGCCGGCGAATAAAGCGTACCGTTTTACGTCGACACAGGGGTTCCGGACGTTTATCAAGGCGACGTCGGGGTCGAAGACAGTTTATTGGGAGCCCTTTCAGGAACACTTGTGCGGGACGGATTTTAAGAAGAAACAAACTTTATCGATGTCTTCCCATGACCTGACTCTCACGGAGGTTAACGCGGACCTGGGGCTTACCGCCGAGGTCAATTATTTTACCCTGCCCGAGGAGCCTTATTCTGCTCTGGTTCGACAGGTTACGGTCAGAAATTCGAGCGGGAAAAACTATACGATCGAACTGATCGACGGGATGCCGGCGGTCGTACCCCACGGCTTGAGCGATTGGCTAATCAAACATCTTTCTCGTACCGTCGAGGCGTGGGTCAAGGTTAAGAACCTCAGTAATCGTGCGCCGTACTATCAGCTCAACGTCGAGGTGAATGACAAGCCCGAGGTGACGTATATCAAGGAGGGCAATTTCTTTTTCAGTTTCGACCCCGATGCGAAGAATAAAAAGCTGTTTGCTCCGATTGTCGAAGCGGCAGGTGTCTTTGGCTCCGCGCATGATTTTCTCGCGCCGGCGCGGTTCTGCGAAGAAAACTTCAAGGTTCCCACGCAGCAGCAGACCAGTAACCGCACGCCGTCGGCCATGAGCTATACGCGTTTTATGCTTAAGTCCAAGGGCCAAAAAAGGATCGTTTCCTTGTTCGGTTACGCGCATGATGAAGCCCAGGTTGGAAAGATTGTCACGCAGGCTACAAAAAAAGGTTTTATCGGAAAGAAGGCAGCGCGTAACGAGGCGATCATTGAGGAAGTGAAGAATTTCGCGCTGACAAAGAGCTCAACGCCTGAGTTTGACCTTTATGCGTCGAACACGTTTCTTGATAATGTTCTGCGCGGTGGACTGCCGATCTCTTTAAAGACGGGCGACGGCCACGTTGCGTTTAATGTTTTTAGCCGCAAACATGGGGACCTCGAGCGGGATTATAATTTCTTTTTTGTGGCGCCGACTTTCTTTTCGCAGGGCAACGGCAATTACCGCGATGTTAATCAGAACCGCCGCAACGATGTATGGTTCAATCCGCATGTCCGCAGCAATCATCTAGTGAGTTTCCTTAACTTAAGTCAGGTTGACGGCTACAACCCGCTCGTCGTAAAAGGAACGTCTTTCTTTGTTGGTAATACGAAAAAGTTCAATCGGGTCCTTTCTGAATGCGTCGGGAAGCCTGACCATGCAAAGCTTAAGGCTTTTGCGCAGAGTGATTTTATGCCTGGGGACCTTCTGAAGTTCGTCATGCAAGGAAATGTGCGCCTGAGTGTTTCACTGAAGGTCTTCCTCGCAAAAGTTCTGGAGACCTGCCGTAAGCAAGAGTTGGCTGACCATGGGGAGGGATTCTGGTCGGACCACTGGACGTATAATCTTGACATGATCGAAAGCTATCTTTCCGTATATCCCGAAACTCTTGGCGATCTGCTTTTTAACGAGAAAATCTTCCATTTCTACCATAATACCCATTATGTACTGCCGCGTGACCAGCGGTATATTCTGACCGACCGCGGCGTACGCCAGTACGGATCGGTTGCCAACGGCTGCGAGGTCGACAGGAGTTTAGTGAGAACAAAGAGCGGCCACGGTGATGTTTATGCGACGAACCTTGTTTGTAAGCTTCTGTGTCTGATCGCCAATAAGGTCGCGTCACTCGATCCGAGCGGCATCGGCGTTGAGATGGAGGCGGATAAACCGAATTGGTACGACGCCTTGAACGGTCTGCCGGGGCTTTTAGGGTCGTCCGTTTCCGAAACCTTCGAGCTTAAACGTTTGGGCGCCTTTTTATCAGATGCCCTCGCGAAGCTTAAGGTCAAGGATGAGGCGACGGTCCCGATCTTTGAGGAGCTGGCCAACTTCATTTCTGGGCTTACGCATGTTTTGGCATTGGAATCCGATACGCTGCGCTATTGGCAGAAGTCCAACGATTTGAAAGAACATTACCGCGCCTATGTCCGTCAGGGGATTGAAGGCCGTGAGATTGACATTTCCGTTTCCGAGATCAGGCATTTTCTTAATCTTGTCGCGGCCCGGACGGACGAGGGGGTTCGTGCGGCGAAGGACAGTAAAGGATTTCTTGCGACGTACTTTTATCACGATGTGGTGAAGTATGAATCGCTTGAGAAGCACGACAGGGAAGACGGCGATGTCTTTGTTCGGCCGTTGAAGTTCAAAAAACATGTGCTTCCGCTGTTTCTCGAGGGTTATGTCCACGCGCTGCGCGTTGAAAAAAGTCACACGCAGGCTAAGAAGCTGTACAACCAGGTCCGCCAAAGCGATCTTTTTGACAAAAAGCTTAACATGTACAAGGTTAATGCCAGTCTCTCCGGTGAATCAGAAGAGATCGGGCGTGCGCGCATTTTCCCGGCAGGGTGGCTTGAGAATGAGTCGATCTGGCTTCACATGGAGTATAAATTTATCCTTGAGCTTCTGCGCAGTGAGATGTACGAAGAGTTCTACACGAATCTTCATGCCGCGCTCATTCCTTTCCTAAAGCCGGAAGAATACGGGCGCAGTGTGCTCGAGAACTGCTCGTTTCTTGTTAGCAGTGCCCACGAGGATAAGGCATTGCACGGACAGGGTTTCATTGCCCGCTTGTCGGGAAGTACGGCCGAGTTCATGCATATTTGGCTTTTGATGAACCTTGGAAAAGACCCGTTTGCCGTTAACGCGAAGGGCGAGCTGACCCTGACGTTCAAGCCGGCTTTAGCCGGGGCTTTATTTACAAAAAAGGAAAGTACCGTCGTCTGTCGTGACGAAAAAAATAATTGTAAGAGTATCAAGCTGCCCAAGAATTCTTATGCCTTCAACCTGTTCGGGACGACGCTCATTGTTTACCACAATCCTCGCCGCCGCAATACTTTCGGCGAAAACAAACCTTCGATCAAAGAAATGCGCTTAACTTATTCCGAGAAAAAACAACTGGTTGTTATTTCCGCGGGCTTTGTATCCGGTGCGCATGCTCGCGCTATCCGCGACGGCAAAGTCAAACGCATCGATGTTTTCTTCGGTTAGCATAATACAATAAGTGAGGGGCTAAATGACGGAAGAAACAAAGAGATGCCCGTATTGTGGGGAAAAAATTCTTTCAATTGCTATTAAATGTAAATATTGCGGAGAATTTTTAAACAATACCAACAATGGGCCACAAGAAAAAAGTAGGGAATATCCGATCCTATTGAGATAAAAAATAAAGTTCAAGAATTACGATAATAATGTGAGAGATACTGATAAATCGATTTAACTGTAAAATGAAAAAACGAGCAACGATTATTGCGTGGGTTCATTTAGCCCTATCGAT
>DAOWBD010000182.1 GCA_030634235.1 Candidatus Omnitrophota bacterium
CCTTTAAGAATTCCTTGGCACTTTCGCGGGCTTCTTCTCTTGTTGTCTTTTTTCTCGCTTCGTTGTCGTCGATGATATGCAAAAACCCGAGGATCTCGCCCGTTGAGGAACTGATCTCTACAAGATATTCCTCCTTTGTGCCCTCTTTGAAGAACCGGACCAGCCAATAGAACAGGTCAAAATCGTGTTTCTTGATGAATTTGGTCAGGCCCTTGAATCCGACCGTTTTCTGCAGGTAGCGGTTTATTCCCTTGTCCATGCTGAAAATGGCG
The DNA here is from genome assembly GCA_030634235.1 of Candidatus Omnitrophota bacterium. Classification (GTDB taxonomy): domain Bacteria; phylum Omnitrophota; class Gorgyraeia; order Zapsychrales; family Zapsychraceae; genus 2-02-FULL-52-10. Next base: position 273 of record DAOWBD010000182.1, read on the forward strand.
GTTCTTTGAAAGTCTTCACTATCGAAATTTCTTTCGTCCGTAAGATAATTTACGGCGATACTCGTCGCTCTGACGCGGTCGATCGAGAAGTTGGAGATGGCTAATTGGGGATAGCTGAACTTGAACCAGACGGCAATGCTGACGGCGGAAAGAACAAAGAATGTGATCCAGGCAGTGCGGTTAATTTTCATGGTTATTCCTCAGCATTTTTATACTCTATGAGGCTATAATTCGGGATATTATTGAATTCGGAAAATCTCAATTTGTAACCTCATAGAGTATAAAAAAGAAAAGCGGCTTTTAGGCATGTAAGCTGTAATTATCCTCTATTACCTGGTATAGCTTTAAAAGGAGACGTTCACCTTTTTTACAACAAGTTAATAACTTCCTTCGGCAGTTTCTTCAGCTCCTGGTTGCCGAGGATCTTGATCGACCAGCGGAGCAGTTTTAATTTCTTTGCGAGCCTCGCGTCGGGTTCTACGACCGTTGCCAGGCGCTTTCTCGACAAGAACAGTATTTTGCGCAACGTGTTAAAAACGATACGGGCCTCCCGGTTGCGGTTGCTTCCGGATCTGATGACCTGGTTCAGGCTGTCAAACGCGATCTCGTTGACGGTGGCGTTATAATGGTCAAGCTTCTGGATCAGGGCCGGCACCATCGATTTAAAATAATGGTAGCGGTCCATCCGGCAGAGCGTGTGCATGATCTCGACCTGAATGAAAGGTGAATCGGTGCGGTGCAGCCGCCGCAGCAGGATCCTCTCGATGATCTTTTTTTCGCGCGAAACAACCTCGCTGCTGAACGTGACCTTAAAGACCCTGACCGCTGCCGCGCTGCGGTAAGGAGTTAATGTGTTGTCCTTGATCATGGCGAGAAGGATATCCTTGGAAAGATCTCTGTATTTTTCCGTGTATCCTTTAAGCAGCATTTGGTCGTCAAAGATCGTGTTGGCGGATGGGGCCTGGCCGTGACCGTTGTGCGCGAGTGTTTCCGACGTGTAGGCGTAGGCATTCTGGGCGCGCGCCTCGACGCTGCCGGCATGGATGGCGAGCATGGCGAATAGGGCGCAACAGATTGTCCGTCGGGAGTGTTCCATTTAATTCACAAGTTCCAGGGATACGTCGATCCCGTTATGGGTATGCGTTAATGAGCCTATCGATATGCAGTCAACGCCCGTGCGGGCGACCTGGGCAACGCTCCTGAGCGTGATCCCTCCGGACGCCTCGAGGATCGGCCTTCGCCTGCGGGGCAATTTCCGGACGATGGCGACGGCTTTTTTCATTTGGGCGCAGTTCATATTGTCGAGCAGGATCATATCCGGGTCGGCCGTTAAGGCTTCTTTAAACTGTTTTAAAGTGTCGACTTCGATTTCGATGATCTTTTTTGTTTTCTTCCGGGTGCGCTTGATCACCTCCGGTATCGATAAGTGAGGATGGCAGGCGTCGCGATGATTGTCCTTGATCAGGACAAGCTCGCCGAGATCGGGGCGATGGTTATGGCCTCCGCCGCATTTAACGGCTCTTTTCTCGAGGAGCCTTAAACCCGGCGTTGTCTTGCGCGTGTCTAAGATCTTTGCCTTCGTGTGGCGTGTTTTGGCGACGAACCGGCTTGTGTCGGTCCCGATGCCGGAAAGGTATCCCAGGAAATTAAGCGCGACCCTCTCCCCCGTCAGGATGGCCCTGGTTTTCCCCTCGATTTTCGCGATGATCGTGTTGCGCTTGACTTTTTTACCGTCTTTATGGACCGCTTGAAAATGGATGCGGGGGTCCATGATCTTAA
>DAOWBD010000088.1 GCA_030634235.1 Candidatus Omnitrophota bacterium
AGTTCTATATGGTTACGGATAACAGTATATTCTACAAGATCCAGTACTCCGCGCATCCGGACAAATTCAATAAACAGCGTCCAGCCTTTGAAGAGCTGAAGGCCAGCTTCAAGTTCCGCTTCTCGATGTACTAAAACAATGTATAGCGTACAGCGTTTAGGTACATCGGATCTTCTATCCGCTATACCCTATACGCTATATTCTAGACGCTGTTTTCAATTCTCCGCCAGTCGGTCAATACCGGATCAAAATCCTTACTCTTTAGATATTCGACGATCTCTTCGACGGACCGCTGATCCTCGATGTCAAATTGGGGTTCCTGTTCGCCAGCGGACTTCAGGTGATATCCTCCGACAGAGGTGTTGGAGCCGGCGGAGATGCGCGTGATTCCCAGCTCAAGCGCGTGGCCGCGTAGGGCCGAGGTTTCTCTCGTCGACAAATTGAGCCCGACGCGCGGGAACAGGATGCGTGTCAGGCAGAGGATCTTAATGAAGTCAAGGTCGCTGACGTTGCAGATCGCGAAGGCGCGCCCCTTGATCTTGCGCAGACGCGGGAACGAGAGGCTGTATTCCACGCCGGGAAAATGTTTTTCCATCCAGCGCAGGTGCCCGTAAAGAGCCAAGAGGTCTCCGACCGTGTCGGACAAGCCTAAAAGGACCCCCAAAGAAATGTGGCGCATGCCCGCCCGGGCGGCGCGTTGCGGCGTATCCCGCCGGTAATCATAATCGCTTTTTTTTCCGGAGAGGTGGACTTCTTTGTAGCGGCCGCGGTCATACGTTTCTTGATAAACCGTAATGCCGTCGACGCCGGATAAGAATAATTCACGGTATTCTTCTGTTCCCATCGGATGGACTTCCATGCTGATGCTCGAGAAATATTGCTTCGCGATTGTTGATGCTTCCTTTAAATACGACAGCGGTGTTGCCTCGTAGGATTCGCCGGTTAGAAGCAAGATGCTTTCGATGCCGGTTTCAGCGACGGCCTTCATTTCCGATTGCATTTGCTCCGGCGTCAGTCGGACACGGGCAATGCGGTTCTTACTCTGAAAGCCGCAGTACGTGCAATGGCTGCTGCAATAATTCGATAAATACAGAGGAGCGTACAGGGAAACCGCGCGGCCGAAATATTGCTGCGTGAGCGTCCGGCTTTTGCGCGCCAGGCCCTCGAGAAAGGCAGGATCATTGTTGTTTAAGATATCTTTTATTTCAGGAAGAGAGATCATGTTCGTAGAGAAAGTTTGTTAAAGGCGAAGACGGTTCGGCCGCCTCTTGCGCTGCGGGAATTTTGCTCAAGTATGCGAGCCGGCCCGACCGGATAGCCAGGGAAAACGCTTCGGCGAGGCCCGCGGGATCCTCGGCGTTTGCGACGGCGGTGTTGACCAGGCAGGCGTCCGCGCCCATTTCCATGGCCTCGGCGGATTGAGACGGCGCGCCTATCCCGGCGTCGACGATGATAGGGACCTCGTCGATTTCATCGATGAGGATCCTGATAAACTCTTTGGCCTTTAAGCCCTGGTTGCTCCCGATCAGAGACCCTAAAGGCATGACCGCGGCCGCGCCGGCTTCGACCAAAGCGCGTGCGGCATAAAGGTCGGGAAACATATAGGGAAGGACGATGAACCCTTCGGCCGATAAGATTTCGGTGGCCTTGACCGTTTCGTTATTATCCGGCAGGAGGTACTTGCTGTCGTTGATTACCTCGATCTTGACCCAGTTGCCGCAACCGGATTCTCTTGCCAGGCGCGCGATGCGCACGGCTTCCTGAGAGTTTCTTGCCCCGGAGGTATTTGTCAGCAGCGTTATCCCTTCGGGGATGTATTGCAGAATATTTTCTTCATGGCGTTCGACATCGATGCGCCTTAAGGCGACGGTAACGATCTCTGCGCCTGATGCGCCGATGCTTTTTTCGACATCGGATTTATTCTTGAACTTACCGGTTCCGAGCATGAACCGGCTCGTGAACGTCTTTCCCGCGATCGTGAGCGGCGAGTCCTTCATAGTTGTATTGATAGTTGGCATAGTAGTTTCGTATTGACCCAAACTGACCCCGGGGGTCAGTTTGGGGTTGAACTATCAAACTGACCTCCGGGGTCAGTTTGGGTTACACGACGAATTATCCCCCTCCGACAAAACTGACGAGTTCGACCACGGCACCTTCTTTGATCGATGTTTCTTCCCATTGCTCAAGCTTAATGATCTTTCCGTTAAGCTCTGCAATGACAGGGTTTTTATCTTTGCAGAATTGCTCAACGAGCGATGTGAGGACGAGTGTATCGGGGAATTCTTTTGGTTTTCCGTTTAATCTGATCTTCATTGCGCAAAGGTCCTTTTTCCTGTCTGGTGCAGTTCATTCTAGAGTATTTGGCTAAAAAATGCAAATAAATATGTGGGACGCACTTTATATGTGATAAAATATTTTTATATTTATGAGCGAATACATCTGTCCAAACTGCAAGAAACCGATTTATGACCCCGACGCGCTTTTATGCCATTTCTGCGGTGGAAGCCTCGGAAGGGCCGGTAAGGGCTTTATCAGCCGGGTCCGTTACGCGAATCAAAAGGTTGTGTGGTTTTTTCTTGTTTTCGTAGTTTTACTCGCATTTGTGCTGCTTTTCGTTCGATAAGGTCTCAAAAAAATCAATAGCGTATTTTTGCAATTTATAGTATAAAAGAAAACCATGAGTAATCAAAACAACGGACAAAACCAGGTTTTCGGGTATCAGCTTCTGCTTGACCTTTACGGATGCAAAGAAGGCGTGTGCGATGACTTGAGCCTGTGCTATCAGTTCCTCGATGAGATCGTTGAGGAACTCGGCATGGAGAAGCAGGCGCCGCCGAACATCTTCCGCAGCGACGAGGTTCGTTTTCCCGACAAGGCCGGATTATCCGGCTGGGTTCCGTTGATCGAGAGCTCAACAGTGATCCACACGCTTTCCCCGAAAAGTTTCATTACCATCGACATTTACTGTTGCAAGAATTTCGATCTTCAAAAAGCTAAAGACGTGTGCGCCAGGTTCTTTGCCCCGGCGAAGGTCGACGAACAATACATCGAGCGCGGTGCGGAGTATTACCGGTCCGATTCTAATTATCATACGGTGACGGTTACCGGCGCCGCCGATTCTCCCGAAGTTATTCTCAACAAGAAATCCTAAGACCCTTCAAATACTCATGGTTATTCCTATTGATCAGGCAGTGACAAGTTATGAGGCCTTGATGAGCACGGTCGCAAAGGACCATCAAGTCTATTGCTGGTTCACTCATCTTGTCGGGCAGGCGGCACTCAAAGAGCGTTTTTCCGGCGAGGACGATGTGAAGCGCGCCTATGGCGATCTTGACCGGATCGCCTTCGCGCAAAAGATCCTCTGCGGGGTTCTTCTGCTCGTCCTGGGCGCTGTTTTCTTTTGGGGCCCTCAGGCCCTTATCGGCGCGGGGCTGGCCGCTTTGGCGTCAGTTGTTCTGCAACGGAAAAAAAAGAACGTCGTTACCGGTATTTGTTCCCGCCTGTTCTTAGAGGATTTTGAGAAATTCCTTTTCGCGAAGAAAACCCTTTATCAGATAGGCGAATATTACAGCCAGGAATACAAGATCGTTTCTCTTGTCGACGTGATCGCCGCTTCGGACCGAACCCTTTGGAGCGCTTTTATCGTAACGCTTTTCGTGACATGTTTTATCTATCCTTCAAATCCCGCCTACATTCTGCTTTGGCTGGCCGCCTCATTTCATGTCGTCCGCGCGGCGGTCAATACATCTTTAGCCTACAAATACATTCAATAATTCTTTTTTGGTTTAACCTAAAGGATTCCATTAACGGTAAGCACGAAGCCGGTTACAGCAACAACAAGCATGAAAAGAAGGGCATTACCTATTTTTGATGTTGTCAAAAATAGGAGGGTCGTAAGAACGGCAGGGGCCCTGGAGAGAAAGAAGGAGCTCATGGTGGGATGTTTAAAGACGAGGTAATTGATGTTGTAATTCCGCCAGTTTAGATTGGTTATACGGTTCGCCTTTAACATATCATTATAGAACTGGGCTCCCGGCAGAGGCGTGAGCAGGTTGATGACGGTAAGCTTCGGACGTGTTAAGAATACGAATTGACACGTCTTAAGCAGGGTTTTGGGGCTATCCGAATCAAATCCAAAAATAAAACGGGCTTCAATATCAATGCCCATTTTTTTCGTTTTTTTCGTAAATTCAAGATATTTTCTCGCCATGGCGAGCTTGCCTCCCCGTTGCTTCTCGGTAGAATTCTCGGTGATCTCGTAACCGAACAGGAGGCAGCAGCATCCGCTTTCTTTAGCCAACTTTAAGATTTTATCATTTTGGGCGATGTCGATTGAGCACGGAGCCGACCATTTAATGCGCAGGGGTTTCATGGCCGTGAACAGCTTTTTGGCATAGGCCGGATCGGAATAGATGTTATTATCGATAAAGGTGATCTCTTTATAGCGCTTCTTGACTTTTTTAAGCAGTTCGATAATTTCTTCGGGGTCTTTTTTTACTAATCGTCCGCCGCAGATAGCCGGGATCGTGCAAAAATAACAATGGAATTTGCAGCCGCGGGTAGATTCGAGAAAATTCTTGATAACCTCCGGCGGTGAACGAAGCAGCTCTTGATGGACCATCGCGTAATCCTTGGCGCTCGCCTCGGCAAAATATTTTTCTTTGAGCGTGCCGTTCTCGTAGTCGCGGACCACGTCGCGCCAGACGCCTTCGGCCTCGCCGATCACGATGCTGTCGCAATATTGCAGGGCCTCGTCGGGCAGGCAGGTCACGTGCGGCCCGCCCATGATGACCTTTGATCCCCGCTTTCGGAAACTCTTCGCGATCTTGTAGGCCTCGGCGCTGCTTGATGTCAGGCAGGTGATCGCGACGAGCTTG
>DAOWBD010000124.1 GCA_030634235.1 Candidatus Omnitrophota bacterium
ACCTCGGTATATTCTTTCTGCAAGGCTTCCATGCGCCCTTTGAGCTGTTCATAATTCTCCTTCGCTTCAAGGACCTCTTTGCGCAACTGGTGATTTTCGTCCATGAATTGACCCCCTTGGGATTGTTCCCCGCCTGCATCCGCGGAAGGTGCGGTCACAACGGGCCCATCTGTCTTCGGAGGGGCAAAAGTTTCTTTAAGTTCACGGATCTCGCTGGGATTCAAAATGGGCACAGCCGTTTCTTCTTCGGCAGAAATCCCTTTAAGAACGAACACGATTCCTGTAATAAACAGAACTGCTGCGATTCCGATATAAATAGGGATAGTCATAAAATCCTCCTTAATATTACAGATAACGGTGGGCCGAAAGATACCCGGCGTAATCACCGACGGCATCTTCCAACAGAGTAAATGGTTTTGTATAACCCGCGTTCCTCAATTTGGTCATGTCCGCTTGCGTGAAATATTGATATCTCAATTTGAGGACTTCGGGCATTTCGATATACTCGATACTTGAAGGCCGTTCGACCGCCGCAAAAAGGGCTTCGGCTAAGTTATTCCATGTTCGCGCTTGCCCGGTGCCGACATTAAAGATCCCATTGATCGCGGCGTGGTCGACAAAAAACAGAACAACGTCGACGGCATCCTTAACGTAAATAAAATCCCGCATCTGTTGCCCGTCGCCGTAGTGCTCGTTATAAGATTTGAAAAGGGAAATCTCCCCTTCGTCCGCAACCCGCCGGTATGCTTTAGCGACGACACTGCGCATATCACCCTTATGATACTCATTGGGCCCGAAGACATTAAAAAATTTCAGGCCGACGATCTTGTCGGTGAGACCTTCATCAAGCGCCCACCGGTCAAATTTTTGTTTTGATTCGCCGTAAAGGTTTAGCGGCGAACACTGCCGAACCGTCTCGTCATCATCGCAATAGCCGGTCGAACCATCGCCGTACGTTGCCGCCGAACTCGCGTAGATAAACCGAACGCCGTGATCCATTGCCCATTGGGCTAACGTGCGCGTATACTGATAGTTGTTCTCTTCAAAATATTTTTCATCCTGAAGCGTCGTCGAGCTGCAGGCGCCCATGTGGATCACGCATTTGACATTGGTGAGCTGATCCTGCTTAACAAGTTCTAGAAAGTCCTTCTTATCGTGATACTGCGTATATTTCTTGCCTTCTAAATTCTTTTCCTTAAGGCCGTCATGCAGATGATCGACAAGGATCAAGTCCTGCTCGCCACGCTCATTTAATTTCGCAACAATACAGCTTCCGATAAAACCGGCTGCCCCTGTAACAACGATCATTATTTATCCTTATCTTAAACTTATTCAGTTCCGGAAAGAACAAAAAGGCCGATATTCTTTCCGATCTGATGCCCCAGATCCTTATAATTTTCCGTTTGGCTCGTTACCTGATCGGTGAAAACCGCGACCGTCTCTCCGGTTTTCGCGTCGATCATTTTTCCGTCGACACCAAGCATTTTATGCCCTTTAAGCAATACCCAACGTTTTACTCTGGAAGGGCCCTTCAAGCTTGTGACATGTCCTTGAATGGCAAAGTCCGCTGCCTCTAAGTTCTCCGCTGTCACAATCGTGAACAAGCCGCGTTGGTCATCGGCAAAAGTGTCGGCAATACCTTTAACGATCATCAGCGTGACGCGCTCAAGTTCTTCATTGGCTTCAACGCCAACACCGGCCTTAAACGGGATGACCGCGACATTTTTTCCCCGCCGCAGGCGACTGGCATCGACGATTCGTCCTTTTTCGACAAAACGGTTCGATTCCACGGGCTGCTCAGGAACGATGGATTCAACGGCACCGACCGCCGGTTGTGATGATTTTCCCAAGAAAGGGATGTGCGCGCAGCCGATCATCAAAAATAAAGATACAAAACATCCCACTTTTATCACTGTTCTCATAGCCAAAGCTGTCTTTTTATTGTAATACCGTTAAAAAGCTTAAAACCACGTCAATTATGTGATTTTAACATACTGCGGAAGATGTCTCAAGGAAATTAGCGGAAATTGTCGTTGAACAATTCAAAATTAAGCGCGTCCGGTCTTAACCGTTATGCCGGATAATCGTTTCATGACCTCTTTGCTTAATCCATCATCAGAAAGGCGCCATCGCCAGTTCTTGTCGTCCATTGTTCCCGGCTTGTTCATCCGAGCTTCCTCCCCTAGTCCAAGCAGATCCTGCATCGGGATCATAGCGATTTCGGCGGCAGAATAAAACGCCATATGAATAAGATCCCAACAAATACTATCCGAGGTGATCTCTTTCTTCGTATATTGCCTGATATTATTGATCTCATCATCAGAAGCCTCATTCTCGAACCATCCCAAGACCGTGTTATTGTCATGTGTTCCCGTGTAAACAACACAGTCGTCCTTATAATTGTGAGGCAAATATGGATGCTCTTTGAGATTGCCGTTGAAGGCAAAAAGTAATATTTTCATTCCAGGGAAACCGAATTTCCGCATCGCTTTGCGCACATCTTCAGTGATATAGCCCAGGTCTTCGGCGATGATCGGTAGCGGCGTAGAAAAAGATTTCTCGAGAGCTTTAAACAGACTATTTGTGGGCACATCGGCCCATTGCCCGTTGACCGCTGTGGTTTCATTCGCCGGGATCTCCCAGAATTGGACTAGGCCGCGAAAATGATCAATACGGACCACATCGAACAATTGAAAATTAAATCGAAAACGCTCAACCCACCAAGAGAAACGGGACTTTTTTAAGACATCCCAATTATAAACCGGATTGCCCCACCGTTGTCCGGTCGTGCTGAAATAATCGGGAGGAACACCGGCAACCACGGAAGGTTGCGATTGGTCGTCTAATTTATAATTTCGAGGATGTTGCCATACATCCGCGCTATCTAAATTCATGTAGATCGCCAAGTCTCCGAATAAACGCACGCCGTGATCCGCGCAATATTCTTTTAACTTGGCCCATTGCCTAAAGAACAGATACTGGAAAAACTTGGTCCGGGTAAGCTCATCCTTTTGCTCTTTTGAGAAATCCCGCAGCGCTTTAGTTTCCCGGTAACGCAACGCTTCGGGCCAATCGAGCCAGATTTTCTTTTGGAAATGGTCTTTCATCGTTACAAACAACGCGTAATCCTCAAGCCAAAATGCATGTGCACACATAAAATCATTAAATTCTTTTTCATGCGTTTGGCGGATCAACGGGTCGGACACAAAATATTCATAGGCGCGGTTTAAAATTTTTTGTTTATAAGCGCTGACCTCTTCATACTGGACTGATTCCGATGAGAAGTCCGGCTTGACGTTAATATCATCATCCGTCAATATCCCGTCTTCAACTAAAAGCCGCGGGCTGATGAAAAGAATATTAGCGGCAAACGCCGAAAGGCTGCTATAGGGAGAGTGCGCACTGATGGGATCGGTGGGATTAATCGGAAGGATTTGCCAGTAATGTTGTTTTGCCTTGTGCAGGAAATCAACAAAGCGATAGGCGCCCGGGCCGAGATCACCAATGCCAAATTCACTGGGAAGGGAAGAAATGTGCAGTAAGATTCCGCTTTTTCGGTCAGACATTATTTTTCTGCTCCGCGGCGGTCATGGCCGACTTTACAAAACGATCGTAGATGGTCCGTCCGTTTTTCATTTCGGGAATATTGCTTTCGGCAGAGGCCAGCCGGTTCACGAATTCCTCCTCGAGGTCGCTTTCTCCGACTTTCTTTG